>JAEURX010000013.1 GCA_016788885.1 Nitrospira sp.
CAACTAACCTCGAGAGGGAGGACTTATGAAGAAGGTGACCGTCTTGTTTTCTCTGAGCTTGATCAGCGCAGCGTATCTCAGCCTCACGGGCTGTCAGATCGTGGCGTCTCCGATGGCGGGTGGAATCTACAATGAAACGAAGTACGGCGATGTGGCCACGACCCACAACAGCGCCACGAAGGAAGGCAAGGCTTGCGGTACGTCCATCCTCGGCTGGGTGGCGACCGGTGATGCCAGCGTCTCGGCGGCGAAAGCGGCCGGCGGGATCACCACCGTGGCTTCGGTGGACCACTCGGCGAAGAACATCCTCGGCATCCTTGGCGAATGGTGCACGATCGTTAAGGGCAGCTGATCAGGTTCGTTGTCCCTCTGAGGAAAGGGTCTTCGGGAGTCTCTCCCGAAGACCCTTTTTTCGTTCTTCGTCCCGCCGCGTTCTGCATGGTACGGTAGGAGTGCTATGTGGGTTCCCATCCTGCTCATCATGCTGATCGGTTCTCTCTGGCATCCGGTATCAGGCCGGAGCGCCGAATTCGGGGAAATCGATTTGGGCGCTTATCTCCTGGGAAGCTGGCCGCACGACGAGCCGATTTTCAATCAAGGCAGTACCGTGGCAGGTTCGATTCGGCAAGGAGTTGGTGTGGGCCTGAAAATCGGACTCTTCCCTCACGCCACACATCGGATGCTCGGCCTCGAGATTGATTCGTCCGGACATGGCGGTGCGTTGTCATTTCCCAATCACGCGAACGGACATGACAACGGAACCGGACGCTCGAACCTTCTGGTGCTGAATACCATGTTCAATCTGGTGCTCAGGTATCCCGGTGAGGTGGTGACGCCCTATATCGGCATCGGCGGCGGGTGGTCGCACGGGACTCTGCTCAACCCCAACATTACCGGACGGAACGACAAGGATTTCGATTCCGCCCGCGCCTTTGGCCATCAGTACCTGGCTGGCGCTCAGGTGATGGTGAACTCCAGAGTATTCGTGTTCGGCGAGTACCGGTATTTTTCCGCGAACTATCATTGGGACGGCCTCGCGCTGGATTTCCGCGCGCACTACGGGCTGTTCGGTGCGGGACTTCGCTTCTGAGGCGTCATGAGTGTGCTGGACCAATTCTTTGTCTATCACCCGTCTCCATGGGAGGAGCGTGACTGGTCCGCCGCCGCCGGTGTGCCGTTAGAGGACATCTGGTTCCAATCCGCCGATGGAACACAACTCTTCGGGTGGTATACAGAGCAGTCTGCTGCATCTCCGGTCCTGCTCTGGTGTCACGGTAATGCCGGCAATATGGTCCACCGCCTGGAGAATCTTCGTGCCTTGCATCGGTTGGGGCTCTCGGTGTTCCTCTTCGATTATCGGGGATATGGGAAGAGCCAAGGGCGGCCATCCGAAGACGGACTCTACCAGGATGCGATCGGAGCCTATGACTATCTCACGCGTGTTCGCCGAATCAGGCCCGAGCGGCTCGTGATTTTCGGCCGGTCGCTGGGTGGGGCGGTGGCCGGAGAACTGGCGACGCAGCGGCCGGCCATGGGGCTGTTACTGGAGTCGTGCTTCCCTTCGATCGAGGCGGTGGCGCGCCACCACTATCTGGGCTTGCCCGTCCATTGGTTACTGGGGGCGACGTTCAGGTTGGAAGATCGGCTGCCGCATCTCTCCCTGCCCAAGTTATTCGTGCACGGTGATCGTGACGACATCATTCCGATTTCACTGGGGCAGCGGGCCTATGCTGCTGCAAAAGCGCCGAAGGAATTGTATGTGGTGCAGGGCGCCGATCACAACGATGTGCCGTCGGTCGGGGGGCGAGCCTATTTTGCAACACTGTCGGAGTTTATCGCGAGAGTGATCGGCCGATGACGCGGCTGCTTTCTGTCCAGCAGCGGCTTCTGTGTTTTTTCTGTTCACGGGCAGATCGCTTGGTAAGATGCATCACGTAGAGCGGGCGTGGCTCGGAAGCGGATGTTCGCAAGACCACTCCTCATCTGGCGAGTGCCGGAACATTCTGGTAGAGTGCGACCGCTCGCCGTGCTGTTGGTGCGCGGCGGTCAAGCGACACTGAGGGCAAATGCACAAGGAGGCATGGTGCAGCGGAGAGGCGTGGGCGTGACGGGAGTCGTGCGAGCCGTGTCGATAATGGTTCTGTTGTTGATGGTGGGATGTGCCGGTGGGCCGACACGACCGACAGTGAATATCGGTTCGGAAGGACGGCTTTTGGCGGGGGATGATCGGTCGAACGATCACGCCGACACAGCTGAGCAGACGGTAGCTCCTGCGGCGTTGCCCCACGTGGTGCTGATCGCCAATGTGCCCGCTCCGGTGGAAAAGAAGCCCGTAGACTCCGAGCCGGCAGAAGATCCGTATTACGATCCGTTTGCAAAGGACGACGAGCCGCCTGGAGGAGAAGAGTACGATCCCTGGGAGCCACTCAATACCAAGGTCTTTGAGTTCAATCGCCAGGTAGATCGCTGGGTGCTCAAACCGGTCGCGCAGGGATATAACAAGGTGGTGCCGAATCCCGTGCAGATCGGCATCAGCAACCTGTTCTACAACATGCGGTTTCCTTCGCGGCTGATCAACAATCTCGCGCAAGGGAAATTGTCCGGTGCGGGCACCGAGGTCGGCCGGTTTCTCCTGAACAGCAGCTTTGGGCTGGGCGGACTGGTCGATGTGGCGAAGTACATGGACATCACCACGCCGGAAGAAGATACAGGCCAGACGCTGGGGTATTATGGGGTGAAGCCGGGGCCTTATGTGATCTTGCCGTTTTTGCCCCCGTTCACGTTGCGCGATCTGGTCGGCTATGTCGGAGACATTGCGCTCAATCCGATCAACTGGTTGGTCTTTCCCATCATCGAAGTGAACGGCATTCCTTCGTTGGTCGCTCATCACAACCGGACCACGTCGTCGATCGCTCAAATCGGTGGTCGGGTCGAAGAAATCCTGAATGAACGGTCGCTGAACCTGGAGAAATTCCAGGGAGTGGAGGAGGCAACGCTGGATCTCTACACGGCGGTCAAGAACGCGCATCTTCAGAAGCGGCGGAACCAGATCAGGGAATAGGGTTATGTAATGACGTTGAGTTCGCGGCCGACGGTCGCGAATGCGGCCACCGCCCGTTCGAGCTGCGCGCGGGTGTGGGCTGCGGACAGCTGCAGGCGTATCCGCGCCTGTCCTTTTGGTACGACCGGATAGCTGAACCCCACCACATAGATTCCTTCTCGCAGCAG
The DNA here is from genome assembly GCA_016788885.1 of Nitrospira sp. Classification (NCBI taxonomy): domain Bacteria; kingdom Pseudomonadati; phylum Nitrospirota; class Nitrospiria; order Nitrospirales; family Nitrospiraceae; genus Nitrospira; species Nitrospira sp. The sequence continues at coordinate 3,229 of JAEURX010000013.1, forward strand.
ACGGTCGGCCATATTTGCGGCCACCGTCGCGTCGCCCAACATGACAGGAATGATCGGATGGGGGCCGGGCACGAGCGTGAACCCGAGCGCCGTCAGCTCCTTCCGGAGCCACTGGGCCTGTTCCATCAGGCTGGCACGCAGGTGCTCGCCCTGCTCGACCAAGGTTAAGGCTTTCAGCGTGGCGGCGGCGATGACCGGCGGCAGGCTGTTAGAAAAAAGATATGGCCGTGAGCGCTGCCGCAGAAGTTCGATGAGCTCCTTACGGCCGGTGGTCAGCCCGCCGGTTGCACCGCCCAACGCCTTGCCCAAGGTACTAGTGATGAGGTCGATCCGCTCGGCCACACCGAAATGATCGGGTGTCCCGCGCCCGCCTTTTCCCAACACCCCGGTCGCATGGCTATCGTCCACGACTACGGCCGCGTCGTAGCGGTCGGCCAGATCGATGATGCGCTCGAGTTTTGCCAAATCGCCGTCCATCGAAAAGACCCCGTCCGTGACGATCATCCTCACGCGGCTCGCGGTCGATTCCGCCAATCGCGCTTCGAGTTCCGCCATATCGGCATGGGCATAACGCATGCGGGCGGCCTTACAGAGACGAATGCCGTCGATCAGGCTGGCATGGTTCAGGGCGTCGCTGATGATGGTATCCCGTTCGTCGAGCAGGGTTTCGAACAGTCCGCCGTTGGCATCGAAGCAGGAGCTGTAGAGAATCGTGTCATCGGTGCCGAAAAAGGCGCTGATGGCCTGCTCGAGCCGTTTGTGGAGTTGCTGTGTCCCGCAGATAAATCGCACCGAGGCCATGCCGTAGCCGAATGTCTTGAGGCCGTCTTCGGCCGCCTGTTTTACATCCGGATGATCGGCCAGGCCGAGATAGTTGTTCGCGCAGAGATTGATGACCTCGCCCTGTGCCACGCGAATCTTAGTGTTCTGCGGGCTGAGGATCTGGCGTTCGGTCTTATAGAGACCTGCCGAGCGGATCTCTGCCAGTTGCTGTTCCACCGCGTGCTTGAGTGTTGTGTAGGCCATGGTGCCTGTGCGTGGTGAATCGTGACCCGTTCAAGCGAGCCCGCCGCAGATGCGCGGTACGCTTCCCCGTTCATTTCCCTGAAACGTCAGGGAAACAGCACTACTTTGCCGCATTGGCCGGACTTGATCAATTCAAATCCTTGGGCAAAGTCTTTGAGCGGAAAGGTATGGGTCAGGACCGGGCGGATGTTGAGGCCGGCTTTGAAGAGGCCGGCCAGGCGATACCAGGTGCTGAAGAGCCGGCGACCGGTAATGCCATGGACACGGATACCTTTAAAAATGACTTCATTGGCAAGATCGCAGGTGACGGGTCCGCTGGGAATACCGAACAGGGTGACACGGCCGCCGTTTTTCACGGCGCGAAAGGCGTGGTGCAGCGCGGTGGGGTGCCCCGACATTTCCAACGATGCGTCGACCCCTTCGCCGCTGGTGATCTCCAGAATCGCCGCAGCAATGGCATCCGCTCCGTCGGTGTGTGCGTTCAACACGTGGTCGACTCCTACCTGCTTCGCCAATCCAAGGCGATAGTCACTGATATCGGTGGCGATAATTGTCGCGGCTCCGGCCGTGCGGGCGACGGCGGCGGCGAAGAGGCCGGTCGGGCCGCACCCGGTGATCAGGACTGTGTGGCCGGTGAGATCCTCCACGAGTGCCGCATCGACCGCATTGCCCAACGGTTCCTGCAGGCAGGCCAATTCCGGAGGAATGTCCGGCGATGTCTTCCAGAGGACGGTCTCCGGCAGGACGATGTAGTCGGCAAACGATCCATCCAGATCAACGCCGAGGATGCGATAGTTCTTACACACATGGGCTTGGCCGGTACGGCATTGAAAGCAGGCGCCACAGGTCAGGTGCGATTCGGCTGCGACATAGTCGCCGGCTTTCACCAGACTGACATCCGTTCCAACCGCGACCACCTCGCCACACATTTCATGACCGATGATGCGTGGAGGATGGATCCGACTGTGGGCCCAGGCGTCCCAATTGTAGATGTGAGCATCAGTTCCGCAGAGCGACGTCGCTTTGACCCGGATCACGGCGTCGTTGGGGCCGGGCATTGGGTCCTGGCGTTCGGTGTACGTCAGGCCAGGTTGGGCAGCCGTTTTGACGAGTGCACGCATGGGCCCATTATAACAAGATGGCGTGAAATGCCCAGCCAACGAGTGAAACAGGCATTCGATGCGGCACAATAGCGCGAGCCGCCACAGGGGCAGGCCGTGGTAATTGATGTGAGGCTGGGTGGGCTGGCGGAACGTGTCTGTCCCGGCCGCAATTTCTCCTCGGCTTGAGGCTGAAGAGGGCTGATGATCCCCGTGGCTGCGGAAAAAACGGGTTGAACTGGGTTAGGCTCCTGGGTAGGATGCGAATATGCAGTACCAGTACTATACGTTCTGCAGGTGTGTCATCGTCGGGTTGGCCTTGAGCGTCTGCGTCAGTGGGCCGGTAGCCGATGCTCAGGCTGGTCCTTCTGCGAATCCCGCCCTGGTGGCGCCTAAACGATGGGCCCAGTTCGATCTGGTCAGTACGGAGCCTGATGGATCAGTCCAAGCTGGAAAAGACGTAGTCCTGAGCATCACGTTGGGTGGTGTACCGCCGGGAACAGAATCCGTCATGGCGATGATCGAGTCCAACGGATTTCAAAGTCAGACGGTCTCCTTGAGTGAAGAGCCGACGGCATCGGTCTATCAGGGGACGGTCATCCTGGAGCCGAATTCGACGCTGAAAAGCCGTACCACGGTGCATCCAAAGGCCGTGCGCGTCCGGGTCTCGTTCGCACGAGCGAAGATCACGGGACTGGAAGAATTCTTAAAACGCGATGTCTACGTCACCCTCGGTGAGCCGCCTCCCGGCGACGCCGAGGCTGAAATTCAGCCGGGACCGGTGGCCGACAGTTCTGAGGCCGACGCCGCGGCCGTGCAAAAGGCGACGGAGCAGGTCCTCGCCGTGAATGCGACCATCGCCGAGGAAGATCTGTTACCCCTGCCCCCGCCAGGCGAATCGAAAGCCTATTGGAAGCAGGTCAGTGATTTGATCAGCCGGAACTGGAGCCGGCAAATCCGATCCATCCGCCGCGCACCCAGCAGCGAAACGGTCCGGGTCCATTTTAAAATGTACGCCAGCGGCGTGGCCCAGGTGATTCAATTGGAAAAGAGTTCGGGTGCACGGGATGTCAATGATGCGGGATTGCAAACCATCATCCATGCCCAGCCGTTTCCGCCGATTCCGCCGGATTTGGGTGGCGATGTCGTCGATGTGCATGTACGAATGAGAACGGGGGCGAAAGTCGCCACACAAGATGTGCAGATTGGTGTGGAGAAAAAGCCGTCCAAGTCTCTTCCGCCCCCATCCCCCCCATCCAAAGAAGGAGCTGCGGCAAGCGGCTCTACAAAGGAGTAACTATGACGAAATCGATCTGTCGTGTGGTCGCCATGTGGTGCCTGGGAGCTGGGATGCTGCTGGGCGCAACGGTTGTACAGGCCGAGACGGCGCGGTACGACGTGGACCTTGATCATTCGATTGTGGAGTTCAAGGTCGCGCACATGGTGGTGTCCAAGACGACCGGGCATTTCAAAGACTACACCGGATTCATCGAAATGGACCCTGAGTCGGGTACGGTGAAGGCGCTTGAAGCAACGATCAAGACGGCTTCGGTGACCACCAATCACGAAAAGCGTGACGCACATCTGCGAAACCCAGACTTTTTCGATGTCGAGAAGTATCCCACCATTACCTATAAGATGAAGAGCTACAAGAAAGCCGGTGACGGCTATCTCGCGGTGGGAGATCTGACCCTGCACGGTGTCACGAAGGAAATCACACTGGAGGGGACATTTAACGGTGTGACCAAGGATCCGTGGGGCAATACCCGCGCCGGATTTACAGCCGAGGGGAAACTGAACCGCAAGGATTTCGGCATGGTCTGGAATAAAGCGCTCGATAGTGGGGGACTGGTGGTCGGCGACGACGTGTTTATCAAGTTGGACATCGAATGTATTAAAGCAAAATCGTAGTTCAAACACCCCTTTTCTAGGGGGCCACGCGCCTACCCGGTTTCCTACCGGGTAGGCTGATGCCGCAGCGGACCATCTTCGAACCGGAGATGCAGTCCACCCTACCAGGTGGTACCGATTTCATTCGACACAGCGGTTGCTCAGGACTGGAAGCTCGCCGGGCCTTCTCGCTCGAGGCAACGGCTGCGCCGGCGCGAAGCGGCCGAATGAGACGGCGCGTGAGGGAGCGATCCGGGAGAGGACGCAAGATCGGGAGCGTATCGTTCGGAGGCCGAGAGTAGGAGCATCGTCATGGGGAGCAGGTGGGCTGGAAAAATCGGATCGGTCATCGGTAGGATACGCGGGATGTGGTCGTGGACACTGTCAGGGGCGTTGGTGTTGGCGTGGACGGTCGGCGTGGTGGACGCCGGGGCACTCGAATTTACGGCGGATCAGGTCACGAAGATCAACGGCCGGACCCAAAAATCCAACATCTACTACCGCGATAACATGTGGCGGATTGAGCATCACACGATGGGCCCGGTCAACGTCAGCATCATCCGGAAAGACAAGCAGGTGGTGTGGCTGTTGTTGTCGAGGATGAAGCACTTCAAAACTGTGCCGTACAAGGCCGATCAGGACCTGAAAGTCACGGAGCACTTGGAGGGAGAGGTTTCGCGCGAAGAAATCGGGACGGAAACGCGCGAGGGGCACCCGACGACGTTGTATGAGGTGACGGTGAAGGAAGGCGAACGGACGGAGGTGTATTATCAGTGGCTTGCCACTGATATTCATTTCCCGATGAAACTCGCCAAGAAAGACGGGAGCTGGATCGTCGAGTATCAGCATGTCAAATTCCGGCCATTGATCGATTATCTGTTTCAGTTGCCGCTCAATTTTGAGCCATTGGAAGAATTTGATCACCAGCCGGCTGCTGCGGAGCCGAATCACCAGCCGATGTAGGAACGGTCAAGAGATACAAGGAGTGTCATGGTGCGTACACGAGGTCTCGCGGTGTGGGTGTTGGGTGCGGCGCTACTGGGGATGAGCGGATCTCTCTATGCTCTTGATGTCGCCGATGTCGTCAGGGAATGGACGCCGGAGGGGAAAACGCTGGCGGCCGAACGGGTGAAATTGCCGGCGCACGATGAGATGATTCGTATCCCGGCCGGTGAGTTTCTCATGGGCAGCGATCGCAAGGTCGACAAGAACTCCTATCTGGCCGAGTTCCCGCAGCGAAAAGTCTATCTCGATGCCTATGACATCGACAAGTACGAAGTCACCACCGTACAGTTTCTCAAGTATGTGCTCGCTCACAACCTCGCCCCTCTGATCGATTGGCAGTACGACGGCGGGAATTTTCAAGAGACCATGGTCAGCCATCCGGTGATGCACGTGTCCTGGTTCGATGCGGAGGCCTACTGCAAGTGGGCGGGGAAACGCCTACCGACCGAAGCCGAATGGGAGAAGGCTGCCCGGGGCGAAGACGGCCGTATCTATCCCTGGGGCAACCAGATGGCCGGACTGACGCGCGCCAATTTCGGTCGCACCGGTCTCTCGGGGCCCGTGCGAGATCGGCCGGAGCGGCTCTTGCTCTATCCGCCGATCATCTCGGTGGATAAGTATGACAATGCCGTCAGCCCGTATGGGCTGTTTCAGATGGCCGGGAACGTGGCCGAATGGGTCGCGGATTGGTATGACCCGAAATACTATCCCGGGGCGCCAGACAAGAACCCCAAAGGTCCTGAAACCGGCAGCCAGCGGAGTTTTCGCGGGGGCGGGTGGATCGATAGCACGCCCAGTGTCCGTGTCGCACAACGCAACGGGACGGATCCCAACACCAAGATGAACTGGATGGGGTTCCGCTGTGCGCGGGATGCCAACGAGGGTGCGGCGGCGCCGCAGGCTGACGCGAAATAGCGGGCGGTGCTCTCCCTGGCAATTCCAGCACAGCGACGCAGCAATGACTTCGTCTCAGGCCCGAGGAGCCTGATGCTGGTGCTGGTCGCTTGTCAGCGGAGGGCAGATATCATTCAACATTGACCATGGGCGAGCGGTCACGCGTGCTCCCGTCATGCGAACGCTTTCCTCGCCCTCAGCTCGTGGACTTGCTCGCTCGTTTCCTTTACCAGAATTCCCATTTTCCCGTGTGAGGGTTCGAAATCCACCGGCAAGCCGTGGCTGCGAATGCGTTCGCTGGCGGTGGGACCGATCGAGGCGACGACGACGTGCCGGCAGATCGTTTTGAACTGAGGTGTGTTGCCTTCCTGCTCAACCACCTGCATCACATGGTCGATCTGAGCGGCATTGGTCACTAGTATGACCTGAACGTGGCCGTCCAATATCTGGCTCACGACCTGTTTCAGGGGGGTGAGATCTTCGGGGAGTGCCCAGCGGTAGACCGGTACAGGTGTCACAAGGGCTCCGCGCTGCGTCAACGCCGTCAGCAGATCAGGGTTGGAGAGACCGTATTCCTGTACCGCGACGCGCAATCCCTTCACCGGCCGATGGGCGTCCAATGTGGAGATCACATCCGCCCACGTATTGGGCTCAGGGACGGTGAAGGTAGGTGGGAATCCCAGCGCCTTGAGCGCGGCGACCGATTTGGGGCCACGTGCAATCAGGACGGTGTTCTTCAATGCTGCGGCGAGGTCGCTGTTGGAGTGGCGACGCTCGAGCACCTCAAACAGGGCGGTCGTGCCGGCGCCGGTCATCAGCACCAGCACGTCGAACCCTTCCCTCATCAGTTGTTCGCCGAACCGCAACGCCGCCGAGTTGTCTTCGAACGGGATTTCCCGCAACGACGGCGCCACGAGTGGCCGGCCACCATGGCGTTCGATCAGGCGGGTCATCTCCGCTGCCATTCGTGATTCGAATGCGGCCACGGTGAGACCAGCGTATCCGCGGGATTCCGTCATTGTGGTGTTCGGCTACAGGGTGAACCGCTACTCATGAAACGTGCCGGTGCTTTGCCGTGTGTGCTGCACAATTGCCCTCACTTCAGCGACCGGATATCGCCAAGGTTTCCCAGCGCTTCCGTTCCTAGTGGGCATCCGCCGCGCAGCGGAATCCCGTCGATTCATTTCTCATGGTCGGATCGCTGTCCACGCGGGTGAAGATGCGAACCGTCGGGGTCTCATTTTGCCAGCCGGCCCCGCGGATGACCTTCTTCGTGCCGCTCTCGGGTCCGGGAGGATTCTTTGCAGGGCTCTTTTCATAGTACTTCGCGTCGTACCAGTCGTTCACCCATTCCCACACATTGCCCGCCATGTCGTAGACGCCGTACGGGCTTTTTCCCTTCTCGTACGTGCCCACCGGCATCAGGGTTTTTTCCCCGATCCACTTTTGATTGAAGTTCAAATGGCCGTTGGTGGGTTCGACATTGCCCCAGGGAAAGCGCCAATCATTGTTGCCCTTGGCGGCTTTTTCCCATTCCGCTTCACGCGGCAACCGACGGCCTGCCCATGTGCAGTAGGCGTCGGCATCGGCCCAGTCCACATTGATCACCGGGCGATCGGCGAGCGAGGCGGGAATGCCGATCCCTTCCCAGAGATTCCGAGTGGGATTTTTGGGATTTTGCGGCACGCGGTGATTGGTCGCCTTCACAAATTCCAGATATCGTCCGTTGGTGACCTCGTACTTGTCGATGTAGAAGGGATCGATCTCGATCACGTGGCGGGGATATTCGTCGCGTCCGCCATCACGGTCGCCGGCTGGAACGCCCATGGGGTATGAGCCGGCCGGGATGAGCACCAGCGGCGCCCCGTCTTTCCCTGTGATTTCCTTGGGCAGAGCGGCCGGCTCTGCGGCCAGTGCATGAGATCCCGTGCCGTTGAATCCGATGAGCGCCACCACGACTGCGAGGACGGATCGTACCAACATAGTTCCAAGCTCCTTTAGTTCGTAACCACTGATCCCCGATCGTACCACAGCCGCAGAGTTTTCAAACATGACTTGCCGGTCCAAAATGATCGTTCTGAGGGACGTCCGGCCCCGGCGGTTGAGGATTGACGCGATGGTGGCCCCGCACCTACTATACGCGCCAGGAGATTGTCGCGTGACGTTCCATCGAGGTTTACGACATCTGGCCCTCCGTGTCACGAATCTGGCCCGGTCGCGCGTGTTTTACGAGCGACTGCTGGGGATGAAGGTGGTGTGGGAGCCGGATCCAGACAACGTCTATTTCAGTTCGGGAGCGGACAATCTAGCCTTGCATCAGATCGGCCAGGCCGAACTGGCTCAGTATCAGCCGCCACGGGGCCAGTTGCTCGACCACTTCGGCGTGATCCTGGAAAGTCCTGCCCAGGTGGACGAGATGTTTACGGAGGTGCAGCACGAGGGCGCCCGGTATGGCGCCACGATTGCCAAACCGCCGAAACAGCATCGTGACGGCAGTTACTCCTTTTATTTCACCGATCCGGACGGCAACGTGATTCAGGCGTTGTACGAGCCGACCATCAGCCGATTGGAACTGAAGCTGTAACCCACGGCTCACGCCTGTCACTCATGGGACTCTGGGACGCATTACCGCGCGATCAGTATGTGGGGTTGGCCCCCTGGGTCTGGGTCCAGCTTGAAAGCAACCAGTCGCCGGGGCCGTTTCCGTTCGTCGGCGGCGTGGCACCGGAGGTTGTGGGGAGCCTGCACGAGGCCCATAGCCTCTTTCTGGCCTGTATCGAAACGGCCATCAGCGATATATTTTCCCGGCGCGCCGTCCTTGATGATCCGCAGACCCGGGTGCGGCTCGAGGATGCGTATGCTGAACTGGTGAATTCCCGCCAGCAATTGAGTCAGCACATTACGGCGCGGCGTCAACCTGACGGCCAATTCCACTGGTCGCACCCGTTCGATCCTACGAAATCCGCCACCGTCGTCAACACCGGGCTGCGCATCTTCAATGCCGTGAAACGGCAGGCGATCCCCGTGCCGTTCGAGCGCCCCATGGGGCCGCTGGTCGGCAAACTGCTGGGGATGTTGGATGGCACGCAGCAGGCCGGGGCGATTCGGACCATTGTGACGACGGTCGGGAGGGACGGCGAGCGCCTGCTGACCAAATTGATGGAGTTATTCGTCCAGTATGAGTGTCTCACGCCCACGACCCAGGCTTCGGTTCGCGATCAGTGGTTGCGGCAGATCAACGACCGGGACACGGTGCACCTCGGCCATGCCGCGCTCATGTATCGGCAGCGTGATCAATTTCTTCTGTTCGACCCCTGGCTGTTGCCGTGGTTCGCGGAATCGAATGTGCCGAGCCTCTGGGTGTCGTTGTTGCCGAAACCGGCGGCGATTTTCCTGACGCACGACCATGACGACCATGTGGACCCTCGAACGTTATTGCACGTGCCGAAGGATGTCCCGATCGTCATTCCCAGCCGACGAAATCGCAAGAAATTTTTCTACGATTATCTGCCGTTGCTTCGTGAACTGGGGTTCAGTCATATCATCGAACTCGCCCACGGCGAGAGTTGGAGCTTTGACGGCGGCGCCGTGGTTTCGGTTCCGTTCTACGGCGAGGATCCCTGCGACCTGGAGATGCCAAGAAACTGCTATCTTGTGACCGATCGCGGGCAGAACGTGCTCGTGCATGCCGATAGCGGTCCGACGAACAATGGCCGATCGGCCATTCAGGAGGGGGTTATTCAGCGGTTAGTCCAGAAGTATGGTCCGCTCTCCCTCCTCCTGGCCTCCCAACAGCAGCTGCAGGAGATTCGCAGTTATGCTGCCCACGCGCCGCTGTCGCATCCGGGCCAGTGGCTTGAGGTCGGGGAGAACGGGTACCTGACCAACCGCTATCTGGACGAGTTGTGCGCCACTGCGCAGGCGCGCCTGTTTGTGTCTTATGCTACGGGTGGCGCCGATTGGTATCCGGATCACTTGTCATTTATGTTCAGCCAGCGCAATCCGGCCCGTACGGCCCTGCTCACCGCACATTGGGAGCCGCCGGAAAAGCTGAAAGATCTTCTGGCGCAACACGATTGCCGGTATCATCGCGCTCATGCGCTGGACGTGTTTCGAAACGTCGGCGATGAATCGATGGAAGTCCGCTCGGCGGCTGAGTCCCTGTCGCCGCTGCCGCTCTACCGAGTCGATCATGGGGACCCGTCGTTCATGAAGCGGGGTGGCCGATAGGCCAGGGGGATCCCCTCGGTGCGCGCCCGTGTGATGTGTGCACCGGCGCTGCGGCCGAGGTCGTTCCTGTGGCCGTGGCGGTCGGACTCGTCGAATGACCTGCCAGAAGGAGAGAACCGGTATGGGGTCTGCAAATGGGGTCGTACTGGTCACTGGTGCTGCCGGGTTCATCGGGTCTCATGTGGCCAGGCGACTGCTGGATCGCGGGGATGCCGTCCTGGGGCTGGACAATCTCAACGACTACTACGATGTTCGGCTGAAGGAAGCGCGTCTGGCACGGCTGCAGACGCACCCTCAGTTTCAGTTCGTGAAGCTGGATGTGTCGGATCGGCCCGGCATGGCCGCCCTCTTTGCGCAGCAGCGCATCAGGCGGGTGGTGCACTTAGCAGCGCAGGCCGGTGTCCGCTATTCGCTCGTGAATCCCCACGCGTATACGGCTAGCAACGTCGACGGATTTCTGAACATTCTCGAAGGGTGCCGGCATCATCAGGTCGAGCATCTGGTCTATGCATCCACAAGCTCGGTGTATGGCGGCCATACGAAGATGCCGTTTTCCGTGCATGACAATGTCGACCATCCGGTTTCGCTGTATGCGGCGACGAAGAAGGCTAATGAATTGATGGCGCACTGTTATGCGCATCTATATCGCTACCCGATTACCGGTTTGCGGTTCTTCACCGTCTATGGGCCCTGGGGTCGCCCCGACATGGCGCTGTTTTTGTTTACAAAGGCGATTCTTGAAGGCAAACCCATCGATGTGTTCAATCACGGGAAGATGCAGCGCGACTTCACCTATGTCGACGATATCGCCGAAGGCGTGTTGCGCACGCTCGATCGCCCCGCACAGGCCGATTCTCAGTGGGTGAGCGACAATCCCGACCCCGGGAGCAGTTCCGCCCCCTACCGGCTCTACAACATCGGCAATAACCAACCGGTAGACCTCCTACGATTCATTGAGGTACTAGAGAGCACACTCGGCAAGAAAGCTATGAAGAACTTTCTGCCCCTCCAGGCCGGCGATGTGCCGGCAACCTATGCCGATGTGGCGGATCTCATGCGGGATACCGGCTTTAAGCCGGCCACCCCGATCGAAACGGGCATCGCGCGGTTCGTCGAGTGGTACCGCGAGTACTACAAGGTCTGAGCACAGCTGGGTGCTGCGAGCCACGTCCGTCGAGCACCATCCTCCCGAGACACGGGCCGTCAGATGGCTCTCCTCGCACACGGTCCCTCTCGTGCAGGCTGCCTGTAATCGTTGGTGGACTTCCATCGGACCGCATACTGTCACTCTTCTGTTCCTGCGACTTGTTGCGGCGTGATGGATGGAGTAGAGTGACAATCATGAAGCCAAGGAGATGTAGAACTGCGGTGATGCTCTGGGCGCTGTCGGTGGGGGGATTGGTGTATGCCGGAAGTATGGAGACCGCACGAGCCGAGGCTTCCGTATCCGATGCACCGGCGTGGACCGAGTTGCGGGCTCAGACTTCAGGCGCGGGCGCCCAGGTTTCTTCCCCGAGTGATCAGCAGTCGGACCTGTTTCGCCAGGCGCCCACGCTGACCGGTCGGCTACGTGTCAGCGAACAGACGCTGATTCCGTATGTTGGCGCCGGCTTCGGCGGGGGCTATGTGACGGAACGTGATCGAGCCCTGGGTCCACAACCGACCCTTCCACAACAACACCTCTTCGGCGAGTCCATGGGTAAAAGCATGATGCCGAACGAGTTTCAGATGGGCATTCGCATTCCCTTCTAATCTCACTCGATCCCTCACTTCATCAGCCAGGTGTATGGTGCGCTTCAAGCGCCGGCGTGAAAGAGTCGCCGGGCCACGTCGTTCGGCTGGATCTCTTCCAGTGACGGGAGGACCAGATGCGCCTCGGTGAGTTGGGCGGCCGGGTAGGTGGTCGCGACCGCGAGGACACGCATGCCGGCCTTCAGCGCCGCCTGGATTCCTGCGCGGGAATCTTCGATGACGAGACATTCGCCGGATCGAAGGAGGGGTGGTCTGGGGCTGCGGGCGTTGAGCTGTCGAAGCGCGAATTCATACATCGCGGGATCGGGCTTGCCGACGGTGCATTCGTCCGCGGACACGATGAGTTCGAATCGTCCCTCGATGGCCGTTCCCGCGAGGGCGGAGAGAATGTGTTCCCGTCGGCCTCCCGATGCGATGGCCAGCCGGTAGTGCCCGAACGCTCGTTCGACAAACCCGGACACCCAGGGAAAAAGGGGCGGCGTTCGTGTCGCCGTATGCTCACGGAACAGCGCCGCTTTCCGTTCGGCGATCCGGGCATGAATCACGGGGTCGCATCGGCCATCCCGTTTCAGCAGCAGCGCGGCGGCACAGGTCCGCTCATCCATCCCGAGATAGGTGTCATAGTACTCGTCCTTGCTGATCGTCAGTCCGGATTCAGCAAGCGCTTGCTGAAAACATTCCAGGTGCGGTGTTTCGTCGTCGGCGATGACGCCGTTGAAGTCAAAAATGATTGCGCGCAGAGTCGACTCCTTTGTGCAGCCTTGACGGACCAGCGCCGTACTCTAGCTGAGTGCGGGTCGTAGGACAAATGGAACGCCTTGTTCCGCCGAGGTCCCTACGGTATGCTGCGGCACGAATTCGCTTCATGGCCGATCGAAACGGCAAACCGATCCTATTTCCCCTATGAGTGATTACGCAGTTCTCGGCGACCTGTTGGTGATCTATGCAGTGTCCACTGCGGTCGTGTTCACGTTTCACCAGTTCCGTCTCCCGTCGATCGCCGGGTTTCTTGTCGCCGGGGCTTTGATCGGCCCGCATGGGTTGCACCTGATTCCCGATGTGTCTCAGGTCCATGTGCTCGCCGAGATCGGCATCGTCCTGTTGTTGTTCACGATCGGTATGGAGTTTTCGTCCGCGCACTTTGCGGCGGCCCGCCGTACGCTGATGGTGGCGGCTCCTGTTCAAACCGGTGGGGTCCTGATTCTGGCGCTGCTTGGGGCGCTGGCCGTCGGCCTTTCCTATCAGCAGGGAATTTTCTGGGGATTCCTCCTCGCGCTCAGCAGCACAGCGATCGTCTTGAAAGCCCTCTCGGAGCAGGGCGAGAGCGATTCATTTCACGGCCGCGCCACGGTCGCGATTTTGATTTTCCAGGACCTTGCCGTCGTGCCGATGATGCTGATCACGCCGATCCTGGCCACACCCAGCGGGAGTGCGATGGGGATGGTGCTGATGACGCTGGTGAAGGCGGCCGTCGTGGTCGGGTTGATCGTCGCGGCGGCCTGGTATCTGGTCCCCCGATTGTTGCGGCATATCGTGCGGAGCCGCAGCCGCGAGTTGTTTTTGCTCTCGATCATTGTGTTGTGTCTGGGGATCGCCTGGTTGACCTCCCTGGGCGGCCTGTCGCTGGCCTTGGGCGCCTTTATCGCGGGTCTGGTCATGTCTGAGTCTGAGTACAGCCACCAGGCGTTGGCGGAGGTGTTGCCGTTTCGGGACAGCTTCAATAGTTTATTTTTCGTCTCGATTGGCGTCCTGATGGACCTGCGGGTGGTGTTGGACCATCCCTTCATCGTCCTGGGGCTGTTGGTCGCCGTCATTGTCGGGAAGTTGCTCACCGGCGCCGGCGCGATGGTCGCGGCTGGAGCCCCTCCCAGGTCGGCGGTCCTGGTGGGGGTGGCGCTTGCGCAGGTGGGCGAATTCAGCTTCATCCTTGCGCAGCAGGGGCAGGACGCTGGCCTCTTTACCGGAGATCAGTATCAGTTGTTTCTGGCAGTGTCGGTCCTGACGATGGTCGTGACGCCGTTCGTGATGCAGTGGTCGCCTCATCTGGGGAGGCGGATTGAAGCGTTGCAGCGTGTTCGCGGATGGATGCCGTCGCGCACGGTGGCCCATGTCGAGCAATTAGAGGGGACGCAGGTCCGGATCAAAGACCATGTCATCATTGTGGGGTACGGTCTCAATGGGCGCAATCTGGCTCGTGTGCTTGGCGAAACGGAAATTCCGCATGTGGCGTTGGATCTGGATGGGGAAACCGTGCGCCGCGAAGCGCGCCATGGCGTACCGATCTATTACGGCGACGGCTCGAATGCCAATGTGCTTCGACACATGAAGATCGAAGACGCCAAAGTGCTGGTGGTCGCCCTGTCCGATCCCTTCACGGCTCGAAGAACGGTGAAAGTCGCAAAGGGGTTGAATGCGAAGCTGCACATTGTGGTGCGGACGCGATACTTGCGGGAGTTGGAAGAACTGCATCAGCTGGGCGCAGACGACGTGGTGCCGGAGGAATTCGAAACCTCGATCGAAATTTTTGCGTTGGTGTTACGGACCTATAGCCTGCCCCAGGAATTCGTGGCGCGCAAGGCCGAGCAGATCAGGCGGGAAGGGTACGCCTTGTTACGGCGCAGTGAAATGCCGGAATTGGCGCACCACCTCCGTGGCGGGACACTGACTGATGTCGAGGTCGAAACCTGCCGGATCGATGACGACGCGCCGGCGGTGGGAAAATCGTTGGCGGAGCTGTCCATTCGTCCGCGAACCGGGGCGTCGGTCATAGCCTGGACCCGGAGTCAGGTGACGCAGTCCAATCCGTCGGAGCACGTCCGCCTGCAGGCAAGCGATGTGATCACGCTGCTCGGATCCCGAGAGCAGATTCGTCGGGCCATGGCGCTGCTGAACGAGCCCAATCATGGCACGAGCCACCCGATGAGCTAGCCTCATCGCGCGCCCGATTTTACCAGTCGGTTAGCTTCTCCACCGAAGTGTGACGCGGTCTTTCAGCGGATGGTCCAGCGGTGTCCCGGTTTGGACCGAGGTCAGGTAGGCGGCTTTGAGTTTGTAGTACCACTTGGCCGGAGTGTCGGCATCGTCGATCAGCATCAGCGCCGGTTTGTACTTCAACCCCACCGCTTGCCGCTCCATGGCCTGCTTGTCCTGCTTCATGAAGATATTGGCGAAGTATCGAAACAGGGGTTTGGCAAACGGAAGCCAGGGAAGGATGTTCCAGGCGGCGGCGAAGTCGATTCGGCACTGCTGCTCCCCCACCGGCGTCACGGTGGCACGGGAAGACACGAACATCGATCCGCACTGCACGAACTCAAATCGTTGATTGGGAAGGACGAAGTCGATCGTGGTCGTCAGCGGACCACCGTAGAGTTTATTGAGCAGCTTATAGGGTCCGCTGTTTTTGGAGGGGGCGTGTGGCACCATCCGAAATCCGTTGGGAATGGGCTCGAAGGTCTTTGCCTTGTCGTGCATGCTGGCTTGAGTTCGCCACCAAGAGCTTTGATGGACGAAAGGGCCGTGTGCAGGATCCATGAGGCCTACGATGCCGTCGTCGATGGTGCAATCCAAGATCGTGGAGATGTGAACCATACGATACGGCGTGGACGGCAGTGGAAGGCGTGGAAGTTCAGGCATCGGCCCATCCAGCCGTTGCGGATCGGGTAGATAGACCCACACATACCCGTCTGCTTCTTGGCACGGGTAGGAGGTGATCCCGATTTTCTCGGGTCGAAGCGCCGATCCCTCGACAAGAGCCGGAATGTGACGACAGCGACCGCCTGTATCAAATTGCCATCCGTGATAGGCACACTCAACGCGTTCTCCGTCAAAATGACCGAACGACAGGGGCATGCCCCGATGGGGACAAATGTCTCGCATGGCCGCCACTCGACCTTGTCGGTCTCGGCACACGAGAATCGGTTGTCCCAACATGACCTGGGTTTGCATCTGACCGACGGCCAGGGCCTCGCTGGTCGTCGCCGGGTACCAGAAGCCGAAGAGAGGGGCACTTTTCGTCGGTTTGAGTTCGGTAATGAGGTCTGTGCTCATGGGCGACCGGGCAAGCTTCTGGGCTGAATGAACGCTTGGACTATAACGGTGGGCCTGCGGCAGGTCAAGCAAGCACCTGTATCGCATGCGTATCGGGCGAAAGCCGCTGTGGGGCCATACCCATGCGGGCACGCCTTCGTCCACGGGTCCCATTTCTTGACAAGAAAAAGAAGCGGAGACTATAGTCATTTTCAGTAGTTTGTCCGCGTGTTCTCTGTGTTCTCACCGGCGAGGGAAGCGATGACGACCGCACAAATCGAGCCCACAGCGGCCCTGACGCAACTCCGCGAGTCAAAGGCCGACCGCGTGACGATCGTGCTCCTCAGTGGAGACCTCGATAAGGCAATGGCCGCGTTTATTATCGCGACCGGCGCTGCTGCCATGGGTATGCAGGTGACAGTGTTTTTCACCTTCTGGGGGCTCAATACGATTCGCAAAAAAGGGGCAAGCAGTTCAGCGTCGGATTGGCTGCGCCGGATGTTCGGCTTCCTCAACAAAGGCGGAGCCGATACCTTGCCTCTGTCCCGTTTTCACTTCTGGGGGCTGGGCACAAAAATGATGCAAGTCGTGATGAGGCAGAATCGCATGCCTGGCGTGCCGGAGCTGATGCAGATGGCGCTGGACCTTGATGTTCGCTTCATTGCCTGCACCACCACAATGGGCTTGATGGGAATTACCAAAGACACGTTGATCGACGGCATCGACCAATTCGCGGGTGTGACCACCTACCTGGCTGAAGCGAAGCAGGGCAGCGTCAATCTGTTCATATAAGCAGGGGTTGAGGAGAGGGCATGATACAGGCCGATGTGAAACTCGATACGCTCGGGTACTTTTGTCCGATGCCGATCATTCTGACGTCGAAGAAGATTAAGGAACTGACGATGGGCCAGGTGCTGGAAGTCGTCTCGGACGATGAGGGTATCAAGAAAGATATGCCGGCCTGGTGTGAAACGACCGGCCATGAAATGGTGGGACTGGAGGAAGAGCACAGTTCTTCCAAGCGAATCTACAAGGCGTTCGTCAAGAAGGCCAAGTAACATTCGAGGACAGGCCACGCATGCGAGGCCGTCGTGTTTCTGCCAAGCCGGAGGGGAGCCGAAACCCCCCGGCTTTTTTCTTGCGTCGAGGAACCCCGGCGACGGTGTCTTGATCTGAGAGGATGGGAGCACGCACGCAGTGAGTCAGATCGTCGAATGTGTGCCGAATTTCAGCGAAGGCCGGAATCCTGAGGTGATTCACGCGCTCGCTGCCCTGGTTCGGTCTGTGCCCGGCGTGGTGCTGCTGGATGAGACGAAGGATCCGGACCACCATCGGGCGGTCCTGACCTTCGCGGGAAGGCCCTATGCTGTGGCGGAAGTCGCCTTTCAGATGGCGCGGCTCGCCTCGCAACTGATCGACCTGCAGACGCATCATGGTGAACATCCGCGCGTCGGGGCGACAGATGTCATGCCCTTCGTCCCCATTCGTGACGTCAGTATGCAGGACTGTGTGCAGTTGGCTCGCATGGTGGGGCAACGGATCGGCAACGAACTCAAAATTCCCGTCTTCCTTTACGAACAGGCGGCGAGCAAGCCTGAGCGGAAGCAACTGGAGTGGATTCGAAAGGGAGGGCTGAAAGGATTGGCCGACCGAATGGCTGCCGATCCTGGATGGGCTCCGGATTTTGGACCGAAGCAGTTGCACCCGTCCGCCGGGGCGACCGTGGTGGGTGCGCGGTGGCCGCTCATCGCCTTCAATGTGAATTTGAAGACGCAGGATCTGTCAGTCGCGAAAGCAATTGCGAAGGTCGTTCGTCAGTCGAGCGGAGGCCTTCCCTGTGTGAAAGCCATCGGCGTCGAGCTGCGCAGTCAGGGACTCGTGCAGGTCTCGATGAATCTGACGAACCATGAGGAGACACCGCTGCACAAGGCGTTTGCCGCGGTGCAGCAGGCGGCGGCGGCTCATGGCGTGGAGGTTGCCGGGACCGAACTCATCGGTCTTGTCCCAGAGCAGGCCCTCATTGAGACGGCACAACAGGCGCTCTGTCTGGATCGATTCGAGAGGCGGCAGGTGCTTGAAGCGCGTTTGGAGACTGCCGAATCGCGTTCGGCGATTGGGCGACTAGCCGCATCCCCATCAGTCAAAGCACAGCCATCTGCGACCCGCTTCGGGGCATCTGATGTGTGGGAAGGTGCAGAGCAGGGACTGACCGGGGGCAGCGCGGGCGCCCGTTCCGCCATGTTTGCGGCTGCCTTGGGGGTCATGGTGGCGAAGTTGAATCGCGCGCGAGCGGTAGAAACGCGCTTGTCTGAAATTTCAGCGAGACTCTCGGAACTGGTGCAGGGTGATCGCGATGCCTATGCCCGTGTGCTACAGGCCAAGAAGCTTCCACCGAATCATCCCGATCGTGCGATCGCCCTGTCGTCCGGTCTCCTGGGTGCGATTGAGACTCCCCTGGAAATCGTGAAACTGTCCTGCGAACTCATTCCGCTCCTGCGCGGACTCATGGCGCAGGCGAAGCCCGAGGTGCATCCGGATCTCACGATGGGGATGCGGTTGGCCGATGCGGTCATCGATGGGTGTGTGGCCATGGTGGAAGAGAACATGAAAACTCAACCAAATCAGCAGCTTATTGAGTCGATCCGGCAGCGATTTTCGCGTGTCGAACAAATGCTTGTGGATGCGAAATCGCTATGCTACACTCCGCCCTTCGATTCGTGGCCCCAAAACATGTTGAATATCCTGAAACTTCGGTGAAAGAGAGTCGAAGGTAGCTGACGATGGAAATTAAGGTTTTCAATAACAACGTTGAAAAGGCCCTGAAGGTCGCCAAGAAAAAGTTGGCGGGCGAAGGATTGTTCCGCGAACTGAAGCGACGTCGGTATTATGAAAAGCCGAGTGTTCGCAAGAAGGCGAAAGAGCGCGAGGCTCAACGTCGGCGACAGAAGTGGCTTGCGAAGCGACGGCCTGAATAGTCGTCGGGCATTCCTTCCTTCAGACGACCATTGCGATCACTCCAGCTAAGCTCTCCGCTCCGGCAGATCCATGCAGGCGCAACAAATCCACGCTGCCATCCGTACGGTCAAGCGGGAGATTGCCCAATGGCCTGATCCGGTGGTCGGCGTTGTGGCCAAAGAGACCAGCCGCGATCCGTTCCTGGTTCTGATTTCCTGCCTCCTCAGTCTACGCACAAAAGACAAAACCACTGCCGAAGCCAGTGCGCGGCTGTTTGCGCTGGCGTCCACTCCGGCCACGATGCGGCAGCTCACGTTGTCGGCCGTCGAGCAGGCCATTTATCCCGTTGGGTTCTACCGGACCAAGGCGAAACAGATTCTTCAGATTTGCACGCAGCTGCTCGAGCGATACCAAGGGCGTGTGCCGGATTGCATCGAAGAGCTGTTAACGCTGCCCGGTGTGGGGCGAAAGACGGCGAACTTAGTGGTCACAGTTGGATATGAGAAGCCGGGGATTTGTGTCGACATTCATGTCCATCGGATCAGTAATCGATGGGGGTATGTGAAGGCGAACACCCCGGACGAGACGGAGCAGGCGCTCCGCAGAAAACTACCCAGCCAGTATTGGATCACTTTCAACGATCTGCTCGTCCCTTACGGACAGCACCTCTGCCAACCTGTCTCGCCGTTCTGTAGCCGATGCAAAATTGTGAAATATTGCGATCGAATCGGTGTGACGAAAAGCCGTTAGACGTACCTCATTCAGGCAATCGCTGGGATGAAGAGAGTGGTGGCGGATGGCGCGCGTTAGACGCGGCCGCAACGGCGATCAGATAAACAGCTTGGTTTCCGCCTGGGCCGTCAATGACAGGATGGAGGGCAGGCCCAGCACTTCGTCGACGTTTCGCTCGACGGCCCCTGCGTCAACTCCCATGTATTCAAGGCCCGCGCTGCAGGCGATGACACGAAATTGGCCCACGAGGCGGGCTTCTCGAAACATTTCGGAGATAGTGGGCACCTTTTTTTCTTTCAGGAGACGGGCGACCTCATCGGCGGAGGCCGCATATTCCTGAGGAAAGTCGATCTGATCGAGTTTGCCCTCCGCCAGTTTCTTGATCGTCCAGAACAGCAGGACGACAATCACGTCTTTGCCCATCGCTGCGGCGGTCAGGCCGAGGGTGGCCACCTGGTGCAATTTATCGTACGTGGCGTTGTGGGCGAAGATGACGAATTTGGGTTTCTCGGCCATGGCGGCTATTTGACCTTCTGTCGGGTTTTGACGCTGTTCACAAAATCGGTGATGGCCGCATCCACTTCGGCCGGTGTCATGGCGCGGTCGTGCATTTCACTTTCGTCGAGCAGGTACCGCGTGCCTTCTTTTTCTTGCCGGACCACCACGGAATTTTCCGGAGTGACTTCCACCCGCATGAACCACTCTTTCCCGTCCTGGGTGATGACGACTTCCTTTCCGAGCCCGATTTTGGTGATTTCAATAGCGAGTGTGGGCCCGTCCGGTGCATCCGCAGCCTGAGCTCCGTGATGCAGTGGGACGAGGGGACTGAGTGTCAGCACGAGGCCAAGGAGGGACAGGACGTAGACGATGGAAGGATGCTGCGTCGGCAGCCAGTTCTCAACAAGGTGCAGCGGCATAGGGCGAATTATATCTGGAGGCGTGGGGAACGTAAACCGGCATGCCGATACTCTTTCCGCCGTACAAAGCCCCATGCTAGGATGCGCCGGTGATGTCCGACCTGTTGGCGCAGATCGAGTCCTACGTCCCGGCGAACGTGCTCATTTGGTTTGCTGTTTCGTCCGTGTTCATGTTTGTCGGGACTCTCATCGCGATTCCCATTATTCTCATGCGGTTGCCGGCTGATTATTTCGATGTCCGCACGCCGCGCCCCTGGATGGAAAATCACCATCCGATTATTCGGCTGTTGGGGCATATTGTCAAAAATGTCGTCGGGGCGATTTTTCTCTTCGCAGGGTTTCTCATGCTGTTTCTGCCGGGGCAGGGGGTGTTGACGATGCTAATCGGGCTCTCGTTGATTGAATTCCCGGGGAAGCGGCGCGTGGAAGCGAAGATCGTGGGGCAATCGACCGTCCTGAGCACCATCAACGCCATGCGGGCGAAGTTCGACAAACCCCCACTGATCATCGCGCCGGATTGATCAGGTTGAGCTCAATCGTGTTACGCAATCCAAGCTAACATCACTGTGCCTGCTGCCTTGTGCCTTGTACTCCACCATGCCGACTCTGTATCTCATCGACGGTAGCGCCTACATTTATCGGGCGTTTTTTGCCCTGCCTCCCCTGTCGAACTCCAAGGGCTTACAGACTAACGCCGTGTACGGCTTCACGACCATGTTGCTGAAGGTTCTGCGCGACCATCGACCGGACTATGTGGCGGTGGTGTTTGATGAGAAAGGCCCCACCCATCGCCACGAAGCGTTCAAGGAGTACAAGGCGCAACGGCCGCCCATGCCCCAAGGGATGAGTGCACAGATTCCCTACATTCATCGGGTGGTAGAAGCCCTGTCCTTACCGGTCATCCGCCAAGCGGGGTATGAGGCGGATGATTTGATCGGCACCTTGGCGCGGAAAGGTGAGGGCGAGGGGCTCGATGTCGTGATCGTGACCAGCGACAAAGATATGTTCCAGCTCCTGACGCCAAAGACACGGATTTATGATCCGGTGAAGGATAAGTGGTTCAACGAGGCGGATTCGTTGGTGCGGTTTGGCGTCGAGCCGGCGCGCGTCGTCGAGATCATGGGGCTGATGGGTGACACGAGCGACAATATTCCCGGCGTCAAAGGCATTGGAGAGAAAACCGCACTGAAGTTGATCACGCAATTCGGGACGATCGACGAACTGCTTCGCCGGGTCGAGGAAGTCACACCGGCCAAGACGAAGCATCTCCTGCTGGAGCAGGGCGAGAATGCGCGCATGAGCAAGCAACTGGCGACGATCGACATCGAGTGCCCGGTGGAGTTTGTCCCGTCCCATTTCCAAGCCAAGGCGCCGCATACGGAGACGCTCGTGAGTCTCTTGCGCGAGTTGGAATTTATGACGTTGGCCAAAGCCTTCCAGGGGGAGACTCCTGAGCCCAACCGCTTAGGTTCAGACGTGATCGACATTCACGATGCCGCGGGAGCCACGCAATTCCTGACGCGGCAGGAGGCGGAGCCGCTCCTGGGCGTGGCCTGCGTGTTGAGTGAGGCGTCCGGTGTGCGGGCCGATATTCGGGGCTGCGCCCTGGGCTGGTCTGACGGTGCTGCAGCATTCGTCCAAGGCGATGCCCGTGACTGGCCTGGCCCGTTGATCGATTATCTGCGAGACGGGAGTCATAGAAAAGTCGTCCAAGATCTCAAGCCGTTCCTGTTGGCGCTCCATCGGCAGGGCCTTGAGATGCCGGGGCCCTATTTCGACACGATGGTGGCCGACTACCTGCTCAATCCGAATCGTCGCGCGCATACGCTCGACGCTATCGCGATGGATGCGCTGAGTTATCAACTTGGCGCCGGAGCAGCTGAGAAGATCGACCCGAGGCCGCAATCCCTATTCGACGTGGACGAGCACGCGATTCATCGATCAGGTGAGGCGGCGGCCGTGACGGCCAAGGTGGCGCCGCTGTTGCGCGAACGATTGCGGGAGCAGGGCAGCTTGGCCCTGTTTGAAGACGTCGAAATGCCGCTGGTCCCGGTGCTAGTCGAGATTGAACGGAATGGGTTCTTGCTCGACGTTGAGAGCCTGCGCTCGCTGAGTCGAGAACTGGAACGAGAGCTCGATCAGATGGTCAGCACCATCCATCGGCTCGCCGGTGGTGAGTTCAATATCGGCTCGCCCAAACAACTGGCCACAGTGCTGTTCGAGAATCTTGGCCTCAAGCCGCTTCGGAAAACCAAGACCGGCTTCTCCACCGATGAAGACACGCTCACCCAGCTGGCCGGTCAGCATGAACTCCCCGCACACATTCTCAATTACCGGACCTTGACGAAACTCAAATCGACCTATGTCGATGCCTTGCCGCAGTTGGTGAATCCCGACACCGGACGGCTCCACACCTCGCTTAACCAAACGGTGGCGGCCACAGGACGCCTCTCCTCCACCGATCCGAATCTGCAGAATATTCCGGTGAAGGGGGACTACGGTCTCCGTATTCGTGAAGCCTTCATCACGCCGCCGGGACATCACTTGCTCTGTGCAGACTATAGTCAGGTGGAACCGCGGATTCTGGCCCATCTGTCGCAAGACCCTCGATTGCTGCAGGTGTTTGAGCAGGGCGAAGACATTCATATGGCCACGGCCATGGAGATTTTTAATCTTCCTGCCGGGGAGGTGACGCGTGAGATGCGACGGGCGGCGAAGAGCGTGGTGTTCGGCATTGTGTACGGCATCAGCCCGTTCGGCCTCGCCTCAAATATCGGTGTGTCCCAGGTGGAAGCCAAGAAATATATTGAGACGTTCTTTGAGAAGTTTGCGGCCGTCAGGGCGCTCATGGATCGGAACATCGACGACGGCAAAACCAAAGGGTATACGACCACGATTCTCGGTCGCCGCCGGCCGATTCCGGAACTGCAGAGCGGCGATCCTTCGCAGCGTGGCGTCGGTGAGCGGATGGCGGTGAATAGTCCGATTCAGGGCTCGGCTGCGGATTTGATCAAGGTGGCCATGATCAACGTCCATCGGCGGCTGCGAGACGAGTTGCCGGCGTGCAAGATGATTCTTCAAGTGCACGACGAACTGATCTTCGAAGTGCCGGACGGAATGTTGGAGCAGGCGCAGCACCTCGTGAAGGAGGAAATGGAGGCGACCGGCACGGCGCTGAAGCTCTCGGTCCCGCTTAAGGTGGATGTGGGTGTGGGGGCCAATTGGCGAGTGGCCCACCCTTAGCCAGCGGCTGAACAAGGTCTCCAACTTCGTTCTCGGGCGTCTCGGCCTCCTCAACGTACTACACGACGTACAGCCTCGGAGGCCTCGCACCCTGCGGCCTCGTTGGACGACCTTTTTGAGCCGCTGATGATTGACGAACGGTGCAAGCTTTGCAGAGACATGAGCGGGAGCTAATTGGTTATGTCGCCACGAAAGCGTACATTGACCATACCCGAGTCTGAGTTTCAGGCCTTGGTGCAGGAAGCATTGGACGGCCTGCCGGATGAATACGCCAAGCTCCTCACCAACGTGGCCGTGGTGGTCGAGAAAGAGCCTCCGCCTGATGTCCGCACTGATCTGGAGTTGGAGGACGGCGAAGATCTCCTCGGCCTCTACCAAGGTCTCCCCATCGACAAAGAGTCCTTCTTTCAGGCAGGCGGGCAACTGCCGGCCAAAATCTCAATTTATCGCGGACCCATCCTCAGACTGTGTCGGACCAAACAGGAAGTGGTGCAGGAAGTGCGCGATACCGTCGTGCACGAGATCGGGCATCATTTCGGCTTTGACGACGACGAGATGCCGTACTGAGCAACGGTGACGAAGGAGTAGCTGCTGGACGGCGTGTGGTGGGAGAGGTAGGGGGTGTCAGCGCAAAGAGGTGTTGAGAGGTCGTTACGAGTATAGCCGGCCGACGATCTGAGTGAAGTTGAACAGCATGGCGTTCGCGCGGGTGTAAGCGGCGTGGCCGTAGTAATGGTCGCGGACGTTCGTCGAACTCGTGCAGTCTTTGTAATCCACCAGCAGGCACTGTCCTTCGCTCGGGAAGCGCGTGGCGCGGCGTGCGCATTCCACCCATCGTTCAAATCCGTCGTAGGGCTCCACTAATTCCCACACAGCCTTATTGGCCGTTTTGGCATTCTCCGCGGGCAGCGCGTCACTTCCGGCCACGGCCAGTTCCTGTACGTAGTCCCCACCCCAGGCGATCGGCATTTCAACAGAGATCTGTGGCAGCTCCATTTTGGAGAGCCAGGTCTTCCCGTCTGTGCGTAGATTACGGTGGTTCACGATGTGGAGTAGCTTGCCAATGCCGGATGGATCCCAGCCGTATCGTACCGGAGTGCCGAACGTCACGATGTCGAGCGAGGCCCCGTTGAGCAGGGTTCCTTGGCTCAGCAATGGATCGATGTGGTGAATGGCGTGTGCGTCCGGACCTTGTGGTTGTGCGGCAAGGAGCAATTCGAAGAACGTCTTTCGTCCCGTGATCGGTGACGGGCAGAGCAGATTGGAGGCCAGGGCAAGCACGAGTCCGGCCTGACCGTGGGCTTGGACCAGGATACGATCGCCGGCTCCAAGATGCTGCTCGACCACGAGGGCGCGAAGTCGATCCAAGAGTCGGCACGCAGCCAGGGCGCGTCCCAGATGATGGTGCTCGCTGGACCACAGTTCCCGCAGGCAGAGAATCGGTTTCGCGACCTGCTGGTTCAGGGCCTTGCGGCACTGTTCGATGGTGTGTGCGGTGAAATTGCCGGCGTCGCCGATCTGGCTGTCCAGCATGTGCTTCGTGGCGTCGTCGTTCGAGAGGGGCGGTTTGAGGCCTCCGGGCAGCGGAGTGATGCCGTTCGTGCCTTCCCGCATGAACGAGAGGAGCGAATCCAGACCTGAAATCCCGCGTGAATAGCCGCGCTTGAGTCCCCCCACTTCATCGAGCCGTCCCAGGCCGAAGATATCGGTGCCTGGAATCGCACCATGAAGAAAGAGCATGACGCGCACCCCGGCCTGCGACAGTTTCTGCCCGACTTGCCCCATGGTGACCTGCCACTGAGGGGATCCCATATCGGGGGAAGGGGTCCACTCGGCAGCGGTGAGGCGCTCACCGGGATTCTTGCGAGAGAGCTCATCGTGCTGAAAATTGTTTTCGACGGGCATGGGACGACTGTCTTACCCGAAATCCAACCTGAAGTTCAATGGAGAGGTCGTCAGGCTCTGCGGGAGTGGTTAGCGGCGTGTCGGCGAATCGTGGGCCATCGGCTCAACGGCGGGAGAAGCCGGGAGGTGAGTTTTTGGCATCACGGCCACCGCAGAGCAGGTCTTGGTTCCATCATCCATGTGGCGGTCCACGATGGTGACGCCCTGCAGATATTCCTGGACGATTTCTTCACGCACCACCTCGATGTCCTGTTCGGTCTCGCGGCCGGTGCGCTCGCGCAGGCGGTCGATCGCATGCTCCTTCACCTGAACGCGGATCTGTTTGGCGATGTCGGCCCGTGCGGCCAATTCCGACACGCGCTGACATACCAGAGGGCCCTTGTTCAAGTCACCTTGGCCCTGTCCGATCAGAAAGTGCTCGGCATCATAGGTTCGTGCCGACGGTGGTTGCGCTCGATTCTGGTGCTCAGGCGCAAGGCCCTGTTCTCGTGTGTGCAACTGGCGGAATGTACGGTCGGCATGATCGCGGACCTCTGGGGTGGAATCCGCTGCCGGCGCAGGCGTGGTGGTCACGAGGGCGCACAGGAGCCACCCTCCCGCACACACCTGTCCTCTTGTCATGAACATCCTCATTGTCCTCCCTGGTTGTTGCCCGGGGGCGAGTTGCGCTGGGGGACCAGGCTGGATGAACCGCCTGGTGGAGTCTGTTGGAGGCTTGGCGGGTGAATCCCACGAAAGGTCGGCATTTGTGGCGGTGTGCCGGCGGGTGAACCAGAGGCTCCTCCGGCGCGATAGGTGTGCAAGGTTGGCTGGCCCGTCTGGCCGTTGGGGGGTGGGACTTGCCGATAGGTCGGCATTGTGCCTCGACTTACGGGCGGCACGCCGGTTCCCGGCCGAGGGTGGACTTGGATAATGGTGGTGCCGTTGCCTGGCTGGGCCGGTTGGCCCGTCGGGTTGGGGAGCAGCGGATTGAGTTGATAGACGCTGGAAAGTTGTCGCGAGTCGGTGGACGGAGTGGTATCGGGCTGAGCCGGCGATTGCGGAACCACGTAGTATCCGGGAAGAAACGGGACGGTATGGGGAACGGGCGGCTGTTTCGGTTGAGGTGGGGCAGGAGGAGTGTTCGTTGTCACCGTCTGTTGCGCTGCGACGAGGTGGGGATTGTCGGGATTCAGCCGACCGGCCAAGCCGAGGAGGCCTTGCACATGGGCGAGGCCTGCTGCCGGATAGGGCTGTGCAAATGGTGCGATCAAGAGCCAATCGGTCCAGGCTTGCGCCACCATCGCGTTCGACTCCGCCTGATCGAGCAGGCGGGCGCGCTGCTGATTCAGCTCTCGGGCCTGTTCGGGGGACTGGGCTTGGGCCAGCGCTCGGTTGGCATCGGCGAGTTGCTGCTGCAGATGATCGATATCCGCCTTCAGCGCGAGCAACTCGTCTCGCACGGTTTCCTGCTGCTTCAGCGCGGCGAGAGCCTGAGCGACCTCGTCGGTGTCCACTTGCGTCTTCAGGTCGACGTGGATCACCACGACCTCACCGTCCAACCTGGTTCCTACCTGTTGATCGAGCACCAGCACCATCCCGGCGGTATAGCTGCGCAGTTCATCGCGGGTGACGTCCAGATCTCGTACGATCGTGACGCGTTCGAGATAGGAGGCCACCTGTTCCAACGCGTCTTGTTTGGCTTGGTCGCCTGCCAGCCGGATGGCATCCACTCTCGTTTCCCGATCGGTCATACGATGCTCCCCCGAGGCCGTCACGACTCGAATGTCGGCATGGCTCGCAGTCGGCCAGGCCACGACGAGTGCCACATTGAGCGTGAGTAGGCTGCTGAGCGTGGAGGTCGCCAATTTTCGAAGAAACCTGCGCGGGGTGATGTGGGGATGGTGAAACTGCTGGTGGTCGGTCATGGGCGTACCCAGCACCTGAGGGAGCTGCCGGTGTATTGATTCGGGGAGAATTGTGTCCTCAGATTCAGGATAGCATCGATCGTCTTGGAGCGCTATGAGAGGCGCGGTTCGCGCCTTGCCTTCCCGGAAAACAGCGTGCTAAGGTACTTTCTCTTCGCATTGTTACACGATTCTCTGGTGAGGCAGCTCATGAGTGATATCCGCGCGTTTTCTATCACGGCGGCGGCGTTTCGTATGGCCCTGTTTCTGGGCCTGACCCTGGTATTTTCCTCCACATCATCCATGGCCTTGGCCGCGCGTGGCGGCGGTGCGCCTTCAGCACCGGAAGCGGCAACCGAACACGTCATCCTGTTTGTCTTGGAAGGGCTCGGCCAGGAGTCATTGAAGAGTGGGGTGATGCCCGTCTTGTCGTCTCTGGTGAAGGATGGATCTGTCACCTGGTCGGCCACTGCCGTCGCGCCTGCGCGTCGCTTGCCGACGATGGCGTCGTTGGTGACGGGGATGCCGGTTGCCAAACACGGCATCACCTGGAATGTCTTTGAATTCAGCCGTGGATACCCCCGCGCGCCGACTGTGTTTGACTATCTCGACTTGAGCGGGGGGCGGGACAGCGCCATTTTTTATATGGATGAGTCCCTCTATCAGCTTGCCAAGCCGGAACCGTATACCGACTATCAGATGTGTGGGCCACTGAGGGCCGAGTGCAACCCAGACCGGTTGGTCGGGTACGTGCGGGACTACTTCAAGAAGGCCACCAGCGGTTCCGGGTATGGTCACGCCATCCCATCGTTGCCCCATCTCCTGGTGGTGCATTTGCCGGCACCCGGTCGTGTCGGTGAGGCGCAGGGGTGGAAATCGGCTGCGTACAAAGATGCCCTCAAGGCCGTGGATAAGGCGATGGGGACGGTGCTCGATTTATACCGCGAACTGGGTTTGATCAAGCGGACGACCATCTTCGCCACTTCGTTGAGCGCCTTCGGGGAGACGCAATTCTCCTCCGGTGAGGTGGGCAGCGAGCAGGCGGCTGCCGTTCCGGTAGTGCCCTGGATCGCATCCGGCGTCGGGATCAAGGCGGGTTATGCGATCCGTCAGCCGGTGTCGATCATCGATACCGGTGCGACCGTCATGCGCGCGCTCGGACTTACCACCTATACTGAATGGGAGAGCCACCCCGTCGAAGAGATTTTCAAGACGGCATTCACGGCGGCTCCTGTCAGCCCACTCCTGCAATAGAGGACCGATGTATACAGCGTCGCATAGATCTCTCATGGGGCGGTCGGCGTTCATGGTGGTCCTGATCCTGACCGGTCTGGTGGGGTATTCGGAACAACTTCTGGCCGCCGGCCCTCCCCCAGCCTATACGAAGGAGCACGCCATCACGATCGATCCGACTCCGCTGGTGCCGCAATCGTGGTGGCAGGTGCCTGGTATCACGCCGCCGCTCTGGGTGTTGGACCCTGAAACCTCGGATGCCTATCGTACGACAGAAACGCGTGAGTTGAAACTCAAGCCAGGACAATACAAGTTCATCAGTTTTACCTTCGACTTTCCCTTCACGGTGAGTTTGGATGGGAAACTGGAATACTCCAAGTCACTCGATCAATGTGTGGAGGGCCGCGGGACGCAGACCCTGGTGGTACGGTGCAAGCGTACCTATCCCCATGGCGGTCAACGTGACGCCTATTATGGAAACAATGAGGTAGGTGATGGCACAGGCACTCGATGATTTGCTGGATTCCCTCGAAGATCCGGACGATGCCACCCGCGAAGAGGCCGCAAAGTCCCTTGCGCAGTTGGCGGACCCGAAGACGCTGGATGCGCTGATCGGCGCCTGTGGCGACGAGTACTGGTCCGTGCGGACGCGCGCCGGTTGGGGGGTGGCGAAGATCGGCGGCGCGAAGGCCCTTGAAGCGTTGATTGCGCTCTTCAATGACCCGATCATGGAGGTCCGCAACGAAGCGGTTGCGGCCGTGGTGTCGCTCGGAGCGGGTCAACTGGATCGTCTGCTGACAGCCTTGAAAGATGAGCGGTGGCGCGTTCGGGAGCATGCGGCGAAAGCCTGTGGCGATCTGCGCGATGCACGCGCGGTCGACGGGCTGGTGTTTGCCTGCCGGGATCGGGACGGCGCCGTGAAAAGTGCTGCCGCGGAGGCGTTGGGGAAAATCGGTGATGCCAAGGCGATTCCCGTCTTGATCAAGCTGTTCCGGGATTCGTCGAAGATTGTGCGTGAGACGGCCGGGATCGCGTTGGTGGCCATCGGTCAGCCCTCAGTCGATCTGCTGCTCGAGACCATGAAGGATAAGGATTTCGTCGTGCGCTGCCATGCGGCTCGCGCCCTGGGCGGGATGACGACGGACTATCAAATCGGCAAGAGTTGGGTTCGCGAGCCACGCGTCGTTGATGCCTTGATCGAAGCACTCAAAGATCCGGACCGTGCCGTGCGCGAAGATGCCACGATTGCCTTGGGCATGATCGGTGACCCTCGCGCGATCGATGGGCTGTTGGAAGCCATGAAGGACGGTGCCGTGAAGCGTCATGCCATTGCGTCGCTCGGGATGATCGGCGATCCCCGCGCCCTCCCTGCCGTCTTGGCGGCGCTCAAGGGCAAAGGGGTGCGCCAGGATGGAACACCGACTCCCGGATGTATCGTGAGTGAGGATGCGTTCATCAAGGAGGCGGCCGCCACTGCACTCGGACATTTTCGCGATCCGCGAGTGATTCCCGACCTCATCATGCTGTTGAAGGACGGCGTCTTGCGTGAGAAGGCCGCCTCTGCGTTGGTGCTGATCGGCGACTCCGCGATCGAACCGTTGATTTCATTCCTCTACGATCCCAAAGCCTCCGAAGTTGAGTCCGAAGGCGAACGGGTATTGTCCTATGCCTCGGTCCGGTTGACGGCCAAAGACTCTCTGCGGTTATTGGTCGTGGAAACATTGGAGCACCTGGGATGGACGCCTCCCGATGAAGAGACCTCGGTGGATTCCAGTCAGGCCGACAATCTTCGCGTCGATCGCCCCTTGGGGGATATCGGGCGGTTCGGTCCGAGCGGAGATTTCGCGAAAGGATCGGTACGGTAACAACCACGGGGCTTTCGCAATGGCCTTGCCGATTCTGAGCATCAGGCGCTCCTGCCGTTTCTTCTCCTTCCGTGTCGATGGGGCTCGTGGAACTGGTGTGAGGCCGAGTTGAAGCAGGCGAGCAGGGACGTGTATGAGGCGCTCTGCGGCCACTGGTCCTCTCTTGCAGCCGGCGCTCGGGCAATTCGATCAGTCCCCTGCAGCCGAATGCTACGCGAAGGTCGATGGCCCCATCGGATGCCGAGGTACCATGGCCGACACGGTCAGTGAGCAGATCGCCGCATTGTCGGATGAGGATTGGGCGATTCGTGAGGAGGCGGCGACCCTGCTGGGTGGCCTGAAGGATGCGCGAGCAGTCCTTCCGCTCACGAAAGCGCTGCGCGATCCGGACCGTGCGGTGCGTGAGGCGGCCGTCGGGGCGCTTTCTGCACTGGGGGCCGTATCGGTTCCGGCGCTTTCCGGATGCTTGACGGATCCGGCCCTGCAAGTCCAGGAGGCGGCATCGGCGATTCTCGCATCGCTGGCCGACGCGCGGGTGCTGATGCCCCTGATGCAGGCCTTGGGTAGCCGCGATTGGATCGTGCGGATGCACGCGGCCAAAGGGCTGGGGCGAATCGGTGATGCGCAAGCCATTCCTGCCCTGATGCCGCTCTTGCAGGACAAGGTCAAGGCGGTGCGGGAGGAGGCTTCCAGTGCATTGGCGACTATCGGCGCAGCCGCTGTCGCCGGACTGGTGGAGGCGCTGCAGCATGAGGACTGGTTGGTACGTCTTCATGCGGTGGAGGCGTTGGGTAAGCTGAAGTCTCCGGATGCCGTCGACCCGCTGCTTCGTGCCCTGTTCAATGAGCGGGATTCGGCGATTCGTGAGGATGTCGTCAAGGCGCTGGGCACGATTCGGGATGTGCGCGCCGTCGACTACCTGGTGGTGGCGATGAAGGAGCCGGGGCTGCGGTTGTTGGCCGTCGAGGCTCTTGGCCATATCGGTGATCGTCGTGTGGTGCCGCTGCTGCGTCGTGTGGTCGAGGGCGTGCCGCTTGGGGAGCCGAGGGATTCGGCGACTCCTTGTGCCGATGGGTGGACGGACGAAATGGCCACCATGGGAATGGCCGCTCGTGCACTAGGCATGATCGCCGATGCGGTGGCGATTCCGTCCTTGATCATCGCGTTGCGGAATACGATTACGCGGTCTGAAGCGGCGGCGGCATTGACGAAATTTGGCCCGACCGTGATTCCTTCTCTCTTGCCGATGTTGGCCAAAGAGCAGGACGAAAACGTTCGGTACCATGTGCGGGAAACACTCACGGCTGTCGGCTGGCGAGCCGGGCGAGTTTAGAACATTACGATGTCCAAGGAATCGATCGATACCTTAGTTTCCGAGTTGACGCATGAAGAGGAATGGCGGCGTATGCGAGCCACGGCGGCTTGCCTGGCCGGCGGTCCCCGGGCAGTCCACGCCTTGACGCAGGCGTTGCAGACCGGCGATGTGCCACTTCGTGTTGAAGCGGCGGCGATGTTGTCGCGCATCAAGGATCCGGCCGCGGGTGTGGCTCTGGTCGCGTTGATTCGGGATCCTGAGGAGACGGTCCGGCAGGCCGCGTTTGCCGCACTTGAGCAGATGGCCGGCAATTTGGACGACGACACTGCCGCGGGATTGGTGCGCAATCTTCACGAATCGCCCGATGAGGATGTCCGTCACCGCGTTCGACAACTTTTGGGCGTGATTCCCAATGCCATCACCCCCCTGTGCGACATGTTGAAGCATCCGGACGAGGATGCGCAGACGACGGCGGCGACGATTCTCGAACATTTGCTCGATCCGCGTTCAGCCGATGGGTTGATCGACGCCATGGCCTCTCCGGCGGTGCGTGAAATTGCCGTGCGGACGCTGAAGAAGCTGAGTGCTGTTCGGGACCGGATCGATGCGACGTTTCACGCGTTGCGCGACGTGGAGGGGGCCAGCGAACGGGAAGAAGCTCGCATGGCGACGGTCATGGATCTGCTGGGTATCGGCCGGCCGGCGGTTGAGATTTTGATCGAATATTTGGAAGACGACGATTGGCTCATCCGCGAAGCCGCCGCGGATTTGCTGGGAAAAATCGGCGATGTGCGCGCGGTTGAACCGCTCATGCAGCGGTTGCAGAAGGATAAAGATACCGGCGTGAAGGAGTATGCCGTGAAATCGTTGGGCCTCATCGGCGACCCGCGCCCGGCACAATTGTATATCGAAGCCATTCCGATCAGGCCGCTACGAGTGATGGCTATCGAGGCATTGGCAAAGATCAAGGACGTTGAGGTCTTGCGTCCTTATAACGAGCTGTTCAACCGGTTGCGCAGTGATCGGGACGGTATCGTGTCATACAGCGCCGGCCTCATTGCGGACAAGCTGGCGGCGCTTGAGGGCGAACAGCCGGTCGGACAGGAGGAGTCGGAGGATCATGAGTGATGCCGAGCGAATTGCACAACTGATTGCCGCGCTACGTGACGACAACGAAGCGCTGCGAGACCATGCGATGGCGAGCCTTGGGCAAATGGGTGTCGAGGCGGTTCCGCAACTGATCGGCCTGATGGCGGACGAGGATGTCGTCATTCGTGAGGCGGCGGCGACGGCGGTGGTGCGCATTGGCCCTGTCGCGTTCGATCAACTGGTGGAGGCCTTGCGCGATGATGAATGGGCGATCCGCGAGCAGGCCGCCAATGCACTCGGCCGATTCCGCGACTCCCGCGCCGTGGATCCGTTGATGGCAGCACTCAAAGATAAGGACGGGGCGGTCAGGACGGCGGCAGTGTGGGCGTTGGAACGGATCGGTGACTCGCGTGCGACGCCCGGCTTGATCGAGGCGCTCGGTGATGGAACGGTGCGTGAAGACGTGGCCAGGGTCCTGAAAAAGATTGGCGATACCCGCGCGGTCGATGCGTTGATTGAAGGGCTCCTCGGACCCAATTGGATGGTGCGGCGTCATGCTGCCGAGGCGCTTGGGAAGATCGGCGACCCCCGCAGTGCCGAAGCGTTGATCCAATCGCTGCAGGATGAGGACTGGCTCGTGCGCCGCAACGCGGCCGAATCATTGGCGCGGCTCGGGGCGAAGCAGGCGATCGAACCGCTGCTCCCCCTGTTGGAAGACGAAAATACGATGGTGCAGGAAACCGTCGAAGGTGTCCTTGCGAGTTTGGGATGGAAACAGGCGACCTCGTCATAACCCGATAAAGGAACTTTATTATGGCTGAAGAAGCACAGGTAAAACTGATTCAGATCGGACCGAAGGGCGGCCCCAAGAAAGACGGCTTCAACTTGGTGACGGAGCGAGTGGTGGCCGTGAATCCTGAAGCCAAGCAGTTGGAAGTTGAGTTGCTCGCGTATGACGGGAAGACCGTTGTACTTGATGTGGGAGACGAGGCGCTCGAAGAGTTTCTTAAGATTAAGCCTGGTGACGGGGCCACGATTCGGGTCGTGGAAGAAGGCGGCAAACGGGTCGCCAAAAGCTTCCGGATTCGTGCGAAAGATCCGAATGCGGCCAAAGCCGATGCCATGTTGATCGATTTGAAGGATTCACATTGGCTCAATCGTAAGTATGCGGCTGAGGTGCTTGGTGAATTGAAGGATC
Source organism: Nitrospira sp. (assembly GCA_016788885.1). Lineage (NCBI taxonomy): Bacteria > Pseudomonadati > Nitrospirota > Nitrospiria > Nitrospirales > Nitrospiraceae > Nitrospira > Nitrospira sp. Next base: position 37,490 of record JAEURX010000013.1, read on the forward strand.
CGCGGGCCGTCGTTCCGCTCGTAGAGGCGCTCACGGACGAAGTTGGGGATGTGCGGCAACGGGCCTATGACTCGTTAATCAAGATCGGCGGGTCGGCTGTGCCGTCGCTGGTGCCTTTGTTGGCCGCCGAGGAAGACGATGTGCGTCAGTCGGCGACCGAAATCATTCGCAAGATCGGCAAGCCGGCCGTCGAACCGTTGGCGACGGCGTTGGCGGATGCGGATGATCGATTGAAGACGAAGATTATGAAGGTACTCGACCGGATGGGCTATAAACCGAAGCCCAAGGAGAGCGCTCAGGCTGAACCGGCGAAGTTGTTAAGTTAAGAGTGGCCGTCCGGCCGCCGTTAGGCGGCCGGATTCTTGGTCGTGCGACCGACCGAGACGTGGCGGAAGCCGTAGGCCACTACGCGATCAGATTCGTAGGTGTTGCGCAGATCGAGCAGCAGCGGTTCCTTCAGGGATTTCTTGAGCCGTTCGAAGTCGAGATTTCGGAACTGATTCCACTCAGTCATGATGATCAGGCCATCGGCGCCTTCCGCGACGTCATACGTATCCTGGCAGGCAACCATGCCGGGCAAGAGCTTGACCGATTCCTCCATCGATGCCGGGTCATAGGCGCGGATCGTCGCCCCTTCCTTCATCAACTCACTCAAGATGGTCAGTGACGGGGCTTCACGCATGTCGTTCGTGTTGGGTTTAAACGACAGGCCCAAGACGCCGAGCGTCTTGCCTTTCACGCCTCCGCAGGCATCCTTCACCTTCTGCACCATGCGCAGGTGCTGTTCATAGTTCACCTTAGCGGCTGCGCCGGCGATCTGGAACGGATAACCCACGCGCTCGCCGGTTTGCACCAGCGCTGCGAGATCTTTCGGGAAGCAGGACCCGCCGAATCCTGGGCCGGCATGCAGAAACTTGTTCCCGATGCGATTGTCGAGCCCCATGCCTTTAGACACCATCTGCACGTCTGCGCCCACCTTTTCACAGACCGTCGCAATTTCATTGATAAAAGAGATTTTGACGGCGAGAAAGGCGTTGGACGCGTACTTGATCATTTCGGCGGTCGGAATGTCCGTGACCACGATTGGCGTTTCGAGCAGATACAACGGACGGTAGAGGTCCTTCATGATGGCGACAGCCTGTTCGCTATCCGCGCCGATGACGACGCGATTGGGTCGCATGAAGTCTTCGATGGCGGAGCCTTCCCGTAGGAATTCCGGATTGGACACGATGTCGAACCGGAACCGGCCGGTTTGATTGGCCTTAATGACCTCGCGCAACTTTTCGCCGGTGCCGACAGGAACCGTGGACTTGGTGACGATGACCTTATAGCCGGTCATATTTTTCGCAATTCCGCGTCCCACCTCTTCCACGTAGGATAAGTCGGCTGACCCATCGGATTTCGGGGGAGTTCCGACGGCAATGAAGATGGCCAGCGCTTTGTCGACGGCTTTGGCAATATCGGTGGTGAAATGGAGTCGGTCTTCTTTGATGCCCTTGGCGACCAGTTCGGCGATGCCGGGTTCGAAAAAGGGCACTTCGCCCTTTTCGAGTTTGGCAATTCGGCGTGCGTCTGTGTCCATACAGGTCACGTTCACCCCGAATTCCGCAAAGCAGGCCCCGGTGACCAAGCCGACATAGCCCGTTCCAATCACACTAATATGCATGGATGCATCTCCTCTTGAAGAACAGCCGCGAGCCGTTTGGTGAGTACTCGTGTAGAGCCGGTAGTATAACAATGCCCGGGAAACCGAGCAATCGTCTCGCGGGTTTTTGCGAGACGAGCCGTCGAGGTGAATTGCAGATTGTGGTGCACTTCAGTAGAATTCGGGCCTCTCCGCAGGAGATGCTGACAGATGGCGGCGGTAAGCGGACCGATTCAGCGACCCTTGGCGATGATGATGCGCCCTATCACCAACACGGTGCATCCTGATGATTCCTTGCTGGTGGTGGCGCAGCGGTTGCGTGATGCCCGAGTCGGGGCAATGCTGGTTGCCGACCGCGGTGACTATCTCGGAATCGTCAGCGAGGCCGATCTCGTCCGGAAAGCCATGGCCAGCGGGGCGTCAGCCGAGCAGGTGTTGGCTCGCTCTGTGATGAGCACGCCCGTCATGACGATCGACATCGCTCAGTCGGCCCATGAGGCGAGCGACCTGATGGCTGAGCGAGGCATCCGGCACCTGGTCATCACCGAGGAAGGGCGGGTGGTGGGCATGATCTCCGTGCGCGATTTGCTGCGATACTTCAAAAACTGGGGCACGGTATAGCGATGGTTCGACAAGACCCCGGACAATCTCCTTCCCCCACGTGGTGTTCCGTGGCTCCTCGCCGATGATGGCTCAGGGACCTGCCGCTACGCCCGTTTCACGTCTGTTTCTCCTTGCGACGGCGATGGTAACGGGCGCGATTGTCATGGCGCTCGAGATTTTGGGGAGTCGCTTACTCGCTCCGGTCTTCGGGAATTCCTTGTTCGTGTGGGGCGCGTTAATCGGGGTGATTCTTGCGGCCATGAGTTCCGGGTATGCGTTTGGTGGCTGGGCATCGGATCGGTATCGTGTTGCCGCGGTGCTGGCGTGGCTCCTCCTGGGATCAGGTGCGTGGACGCTGCTGATGTCGTGGCTGGGGCAGGTTGCGATTTTCAAAGTCGCCAAGCTGATCGAAGACCCTCGATGGGGCCCCAGCTTTGCGGCCTGTGTGCTGCTTGCTCCACCGGCGTTCGGCTTGAGCGGGGTGATGCCTGCCCTGCTCCGATTGGCCGTTGTCGACATGGGGTATCTGGGGCGACACACCGGCAGCATGATTGCGCTCTCGACCGTCGGCAGTCTCGCAGGGACATGGGGGACGGCATTTTTTCTTCTCTCGTGGTTGGGGACCCAGACGCTCGTGGCATCTTTGGGGGTGATCCAACTTCTGTTGGGCCTATTGTGGTTGCAGCAGGGGAGCGGCAAAGTGATCAGGTTTACGGGGATCGCCCTGACCGGCTTGTTGATTCTGGGGTGGCAATTGTTTGGTCAGGCTCCTCCGGTAGCGGGGTTGGTGTACCAGGAGGATAGTCCTTATCAGCAGGTGCGCGTGCGGGACGACGATCTGTTTCGGTATTTGGTCCTCGACCGTACGTGGCATGCCGTGATGTGGCGTGCCGATCCACACACCCTCTTTCTTCCCTACAGTCAGCTGATGGTTGCTGCGGTGGCGCTGACTCCAGAACCCAAGCGGGGACTCATCTTAGGGCATGGGGGGGGATCACTGGCAAAGTGGCTGGCCCAGTCCTGGCCGGAGATGGAGCTGGACGTCGTTGAGTTTGATCCCGTCGTGGTGCGGATGGCGGAGCAGTATTTCGAGTATCGCCCCCCGGCCAATCACCATGTGTGGGTGAAGGATGCTCGCGTGTTCCTGCGCGACACGAAGGCGACTTATGACATCATCTGGGTCGATGCGTTTGCTCGGCATCTGATTCCTTTTCATCTGACCACCGTGGAATTCTTTTCGGAGCTCAGGGCGCGACTCAATCCTAACGGGGTGCTGGCGCTCAATCTGGCCTCTTCCGGCGAAGGAGGGGATCTGCAGCGAGCGAGTGCGGTGGTGCAGACGCTGAAGACGGCGTTCCCGAAGATTGAATCCTTTGGTGTAAAGGGCCCGTGGCGGGCCCATCAAACCACGGCGGAGAATCTGATTTTTTTCGGCGGCGGTCCAATCGATACCATGCCGTACGACGAATTCGTGCAGCGGATCCAATCGCAGGTAGAAGCCAGACGGTTGCCGCTGGAGGCGGCCGCGCTCTTGGCTGCCCGTCGGACCACGCCCTGGTCGCCGGGTTTACAGTTGACCGACGACTACACCCCCTACGATCTCTTGATCGGATCCCACGCGGTGGAAATGGCGCCGGACAGTCGATGATCGTCACAAACCATTGAAACGCCAAGTTTATTCTGCTTCATGGCTTGATGGGCGCAAGGTATGCGCTCCTCTCCAGTGGCCCCCTTGGTCGCCTGTGAAACTTTCTTGCTTCCTTTTAAATCCCTGTGCTATAAGGTGTCGCTCATTAGCCTATTACTTAGGACACATTCGAGCAGTTGTGGCTAGCCTTCTGGGCGGAGTGTCTAGCAGAAAGTTCAGCGCGCGGTGGTCATTATTTACCAACCTAATCGCATCTCTTCTTAATCTCTTTAAGGAGGTAGGTCATGGGTAAGACGATGGTGGCAGTATTTTTCGGCCTGGTCATGCTGGTGGCTGGGGCATCAGGCGCATACGCGCTGCAAGCTGGCGGTGTCGAAATCGGTGATTTAGATACCGGTTCTGTCGTTGGCCAACCGTTTAAAGAATTGATTGTGGATGCGGAATTATACGCCGTCGAAATCGGCAATATGAAGGCGTGGTATCCGCCGGTGACTGTGATTGATTTCAAGGTGCGGCCAGGTCGGCCCGTGGTGTTGAAAGTTACGAACAATTCGTCTGCTGATCATGGGTTCCAGATGACCGATCCTGTGAATGCTGCTTCGCCGTTTGTGATGAAGGCGGAAGTGGTGCTCAAGCCGGGCGAGACGAAGTATATCGGAGTTCCGACCAGTGATATGTTCAATGCGACCCAGGGGAATACCTTGACCTATCGCTGCCATTTGCACCCGGCGCATGTCGGTGGCAAGCTCGTCATGATCAAGTAGTTCATTTCCGATAGTCGTTCATAGTACAACGCCCCAACTGCAGTGATGCAGTTGGGGCGTTGGCATTTTTGCCATCATAGTGGCGAGAGCGAAGCGCCCGGCTACACTTCTTGTTCCTTCTGGCATTCAGCAGCCGTATCCAGCGGGATGCTTTGGATCCCCTTGATCTGTCCCTCCACGATCAGCAGCAGGAAGCGACTTTCCGTCGGGGGAGTCTGTCGCCGCTCTGTCACGATGGCGTTCATATCGACAATTATTTCATCGCCGTCCCATTGGGTGTCGTTCACGATCCAGAAGTGACTGGCGGCATCCGGAAACTGCCGAGTCACGAAACTTTCTATCACGGTCCCGATATCGCCAGGATCGGTCATGGCATAGGCTGGGGACGCGGCGAGAGCTAGGCCCGCAAGCAGTATGAGGCGAGTAAAACTTCTCATTTGGTCCTCCCGTTGAGAGGATGGGACATCACGGCGCAGCGTGTCCACGTGAGCGCAGTGGCCGACGCATGCCACATATCTATTTAAAGTCTACAGCGGTCGAGCGGGGAAAGCCAGGGAAGTGTCTGTTGTCGCTGGGGAGTGAAGTCGGATCCGGTTCGATCTAGAAATAACGAAGGCTCCCGGAGGAGCCTTCGTAGTGCCATGCAATAGCTACTGGTCTGAGACTTAGTTGCGAACACCGCTCCAGACTTTAGCCGGATCAATTTCCTTGTCCGGATTCAGGGTCTTGGCCTTCTCCAGCAACACGTCGGTCGTCTCCGGGTAGGCGGGATCGGCGATGCAGCAATTGTCCACTGGGCAGACCGCTGCGCACTGGGGTTCATCAAAATGTCCGACGCACTCGGTGCAGCGATCGTGCGTGATGACATAGATGTTGTCGCCGACGCCTTGGCCGTCTCCCACATGGTTGCCTTTGCCTTCAGCATCGCTGCGCGTTTCGAAGATCGCTTCATTGGGACATTCTGGCAGGCATGCCCCGCAGGAAATACATTCGTCGGTGATCAGAAGCGCCATGGCCTGTGCCTCCTTCTCGGTTCCTTTTGATGACGGATAAGATGTTGACAATTTCGTGCCGCCGCGACCATAGTTCGCGGCGAAACAGGTCCGCATTTTATGCTGGCGTTCTTCGGCAAGTCAACAGAGTGCGGCTTGGTAAGAAGGCCTAGCATGAGGAAAGTCATGGGGCTTTGGGCCCAATATACATGCGGCTCTGCGCGTGTGTGATCACGTGTGTGGTCAGATGAGGATGCATCAATGTTCGACAGCATGTGGGTATGGTAACGCGTTCGGGCGGAGCGGAGTCGGAGCAGCGTCGCAAGAAGATTGTGACGTTTGTGCTGCTGGTGATCTTGCTGATCAGCGTCAGTCTGTTTCTGGGGGGACCGAAAGAATCGGAACTCATCATTGTCGAGTTTCCGAATGGGAAAACCATGGAAACGGAGGTGGCGAGTACGCCGGAGAAATTACTGTTCGGCCTTGCATTCAGGGAAGGATTGCCACCCGACACGGGGATGCTCTATATCTTTGAATCGACCGGGTTGCATCGCGTGGCGACCCGGCAGTTCCGTATTCCCGTCGACATGATGTGGATTGATGAGAGTCACCACATCGTGCACATTCAAGAGCAGGTGCCGCCTTGTGCCCAGGACCCCTGTCCGCTCTATGGGCCTCCCCCCGAGCCGGTGCGCTATCTCATCCAGGCCGAGGCGGGCTATGCCAAGCGCGCGGAGATTGCGCTCGGGATGGAGCTTAGATTTACGCTTCGTATGTAGAGGGAGTGCATGTTGGTTATGGAAGGGTTTCAGCGTGTCGCCACGGTCGAGGAGATTCCGCCAGGCCGGGTGAAGGTCGTCAAGGTGAATGAACGTGATATTGCGGTATTCAATATCGACGGGCGATTTCACGCGATTTATAATTCCTGTCCTCACGAAGGCGGGCCCCTGCACAAGGGGCGCGTGAAGGGGCACGTGGTTTCCTGTCCCTGGCACGATCTGGCGTTTGATGTGCGAAATGGTCAAGGCACGGACGGTGGGGGCTACTGTGTGGGGAGTTATGACGTGCGTGTCGAGGACGGGCAGATATTTGTGGGTGCCAGACGGAAGGTCTAGTCGCGCGAAATTCTGGTCGAGGTAGGAAGGGCATCTATGAGTCCCTTGAGCAAAGTGGTTCCGACAGGCACTGAACCGGAGGCGGGCGCGAAGATGATCAAGGCACGGCTGGGTGCATCAGTGCACATCCGGCTCTGGGAGGATCGTACGAGGGGGGAGCAGTGGGTTCCCTACTACGACCCCGGTGCTATGCCCCTGGTGGAGGACGATTTTCTCCGTACCGCCAGCAACAATGCGGTCGATGCAGGACAGCGCAGTTTCGAGTTCAGGCCGGTGACTGCCGGGATGCATCGATTGATATTCGAAAAGCGGATGGGATGGAAATTTACGGCTGAAGACCGGCAGATTTATTATGTGACGGTGTCCTGACATGCCTGGTCTGGAAGGAGACCATGCCTGATATTGCCTGTGTGAATGGTCGCTTTGGTCCCCTGGCTGAAGCCGTGGTCAGCGTCGAAGACCGTGGGTTTCAGTTCGGCGACGGCGTGTATGAAGTCATTCGCACCTATCGGGGGCGTCCCTTCGCCATCGACGAGCATCTGTCCAGGCTTGAACGTAGCGCTCAGGCGCTGCAGCTTTCCCTGGGCTATACGAAAGCGCGGTGGATCGCGTTGATCGAGGAAGGCCTGCGACGGAGCAGTCTTCCCGAGACGAAAATTTATCTCCAGATCACGCGCGGGCAGGCGCCCCGCGATCATCCGTTTCCTGCCGAGCTCTCGCCGACCACTGTATTGACCTTTCGCGAACTCCATCCCCTGGATTTGTCGGTTCGCCAGGCGGGCGTTCAGGCTATTTTGTTGGAAGATATTCGGTGGGGGCGTTGCGATATCAAGAGCGTCAATCTCTTGGCGAACGTCCTGGCACGTCAACGGGCAAAAGAAGCCGGCGTCTTCGAGGCAATCCTGCTTCGAGATGGTGCAGTCACCGAAGGATCGGTCAGCAATGTCATGGTCGTGCAGAACGGAACCATTCTGACGGCACCCGAGGGGCCACGCATTCTTTCCGGAGTGACGCGTGCCAAGGTCCTGGAGCTGGCGAAGAAAGAGGGGATTCCGGTTGCCGAGACCGTTGTCAGACGCGAAGATCTCCTTGGGGCATCGGAAGTGTTTTTGACCGGGACGACGGTGGAAGTGCTGCCGGTCGTGCGTGTGGATGGGCAGGCCATTGGCCCCGCAGTTCCCGGCCCCATGACGCAGCTTCTGTCCCGTCGTTGGGAGGCCTTGCTCGGGTAGCCGTCCCTTGCTTTCACTTCTATGGCATGGTAAGGTCTCACCGCTGTAAGTGGGCCTGGGCCCACTTTTTTGTTTGAGCAACTTTTGCATATGCGTGACGTGGGAGCAGTGTCGGTAGGGAAGCCTTCGGTGAAACGCGCTGAGGCGCTGAACCTTCGCGTGCAGGAAATTGCGGCTCCTATTCTTCGTTCCCACGGTCTTGAGTTGGTCGAAGCGGTCTGTGTCGGCCAGGGACCGCGGACCGTGGTTCGAGTGTTTATCGACAAGCCCGGTGGGATCTCGCTGACGGACTGTGAACAGGCGCATCGTTCGTTGAGCCCGGCGCTGGATGTCATTGATCCGTTCCCGCATGCCTATACGTTGGAAATATCCTCGCCGGGGTTGGATCGTCCGTTGCGGAGCGTGCAGGACTATCGGCGACTAATCGGGCAGCGAATCACGCTCAAGCTGCGCCAACCGATTCAGACGCAGTGGCGGCTGGAGGGTGCCGTGGCCGATGTGGATGACCAAGCGGTCACCCTATCGGTCCTGCAGAAAAAGACTGTCGAAACGTTGCGAATTGAGTTTGACCATATTGCGCTGGCGCGCCGAAAAGTTGAGTTTTCGAAATAGCCGGAGCCGCCGAGGGCTGTGTTAACCATGAGGTGTGAGCTATGAACCGAGAGTTGATCGCCGTCATCGATGAAATCGGCCGTCAAAAAGGGATCGACAAGGCCCGGGTCATTGGCGCGATCGAGTCCGCGCTTCAAACTGCCGCCAAGAAACGATTTGGCCAGGCTGAAAACATCCAGGTGGAAATCGACAGCAAGACGGGAGAAATTTCGGTCGTCTCCAAGAAAATTATTGTCGATACCGTGGCCAATCCCAAAGCTGAAATCTCCCTGAAGGAAGCTCGCGAGTATGACGAAGGTGCGGAGGTAGGCGACGAGATCGGTTCTCTGATCGAGATGGATGAGCTGGGGCGTATCGCAGCTCAAACGGCCAAGCAGGTCATTTTTCAAAAAGTACGCGAGGCCGAGTGGGAAGCCGTTCAGAAGGAGTATTCGACACGGCAAGGCGACTTGGTCAACGGCATTATTCTGGGCATGGAGCGCCGGAACTTTCTGGTCGATCTCGGTAAGACCGAGGCGATTCTCCCCATCCAGGAGCAGATCCCGCGTGAAACCTATCGCCGAGGAGATCGTGTCAAGGCCTTGTTGTTGGAAGTGCGTCGAACCCCTAAAGATGTGCAGGTGATTCTCTCTCGTAGCCATCCCCAGTTTGTCGCCAAGTTGTTTGAGCTGGAGGTGCCGGAGGTCGGGGAGAAAATCGTTGAGATCAAGTCGATCGTGCGCGAGCCTGGTGACCGCACGAAGATCGCGGTGTCGTCGCGGGATAAAGCCGTGGATCCGGTAGGGGCCTGTGTCGGCATCAAGGGGTCGCGCGTGCAGGCGGTGGTCCGCGAGTTGCGCGGAGAGAAGATCGACATTATCACGTGGACGCAGGATCCTCGCGTGTTCATCGCGGAAGCATTGAATCCGGCGACGATCGAAAAGGTTGGCATCGACGAAGAGAAAAAGTCGGCCTTGGTGGTGGTGGCGGATTCGCAATTGTCGCTGGCGATCGGGAAGAATGGACAGAACGTCCGGCTTGCGGCGCGCCTGACTGGTTGGAAGATCGACATCATCAGCGCCACGGAGTACGAGAAGGAAAAAGCTGAGCGGGATCGGGATATCAAGGCGGCTTTAGCGGAAGAGACGGAAGCCCAGCGCCAGCAGGACGAGGCGCGGGCTGCAGCCCAGCAGGCGGACTAACGCGGCTCGGTGGTCACGAGCCGAATGGCAATCATCTAAGCGGGTGGAGCTGAGCGGTACTGTATGCGCGTGTACGAATTAGCAAAGCAGCTGGGGATGGAAAATCGGGAGCTGATTCCTGAACTGAAACGGCTCGGGATTCCGGTGGCATCCCACAGCAGCGCCTTGGATGATGATTCGGTTCGCGTGGCGATCGAGAAGCTCAGCTCAAAAGCGCGAGCTGGTGAGGCTTCTGCTGGTCATGAGGGAAAGAAGGCGGGGCGTGCCAAAGAGCATGGCGCGACGCACGCATTGGTCCATGAAGAGCCACCGAAGCCTGATAAAAAGCGTATTCTGATCAAGAAGAAGAAGGAAGAGGGTGCTGAGGAAGCCGTCGCGCCGCTGGCTGCGGCGGAGGCGGTATTTGCGCCGGCTGCCCCACAAGGGGCGGAGGTCCCGTCGGTTGCGGCTCCTGAGGCGACCGCTCCCGAGGTCGTAGAGGCGGCATCGCCGGAGCTGGCCCCGGTCGAACCGGCCGTCTCGCAGCCACCGGTGGCTCCGGTCGTGGAGGCGGTGGCGACCAAACCCGCTCAAGTTTCTGTGGTCACGCCAACTCTGCCCGATGCGGGGGCGAAAAAGAAGTCTCCTGCAGCGGAGGCGCTGGAAAGTGAAGCGGCTGCCCGTGAGAAACTGAAGAAGGCCAAGAAGGCACCTCGGACTCGAGAGGAAGACGAAGCCAAATTCAAGAACGACGCCACCCGATGGGGTGATCTGCGCGCGATTCCCGTACAGCGGCGTGAGGACCGGTCCAAGCATATTCATCACGCCTCGCCGACGGAGATCACGAAGCCGAGAAGGAAAAGCGTGAAATTAAGCGCGGGTGTCAGTGTGAAGGAGTTTGCGGAACTCATCGGTCAGCGGCCGGCGGATGTGGTCCGGAAGCTGATGGAGATGGGGCAAATGGTGACCTTCAACCAGTCCATCAATCTTGAGGCGGCTTCCTTGATCGCCGAAGAGTACGGGACCAAGGTGGAAGTTTCGACGGAAAAGGCCGGCGAGGCATTGCTGGAAGAGGCGGCGCAATCGTCCGGCGAAGAACAAGCCGTGCCGCGCCCGCCGGTGGTGACCATCATGGGCCATGTCGATCACGGGAAAACCTCCTTGCTCGATGCGATTCGGCAGACGAAGGTGGCGGAAGGCGAAGCTGGGGGCATCACGCAACATATCGGGGCCTATATGGTCGGGGTGCGCGACAAGCAGGTGACATTCCTGGACACTCCTGGTCACGAAGCGTTTACGGCGATGCGTGCCCGTGGTGCGAAAGCGACGGACATCGTGATTCTAGTCGTCGCCGCTGACGATGGAGTGATGCCGCAGACCGTTGAGGCGATTCATCACGCCAAGGCGGCCGGGGTACCGCTGATCGTGGCCGTGAATAAAGTGGATAAGCCTGGAGCGAACGTCGATCGCGTCAAGAATGCGCTGACCGAGCACGGATTGGTGCCGGAAGCGTGGGGCGGTGACACGATCATGGTCGAGGTCTCGGCCAAGCAGCGGACGGGTTTGGAGCAGCTCTTGGAGATGATCCTCCTACAGGCGGAAGTGTTGGAGTTGAAGGCAGATCCCACGCGCATGGCCAAGGGATTGGTTATCGAGGCCAAGCTGGATCGCGGCCGTGGACCCATCGCGACGGTGCTGGTGCAAAGCGGCACGCTCCATGTCGGCGATGCGTTTGTGGTCGGCAATTTCAGCGGACGTGTCCGCGCGCTCATTACCGATACGGGAAGAAAAACTACCGAGGCGGGACCGTCAGTGCCTGTTGAGGTGATCGGGTTGCCGGGAGTGCCGTCAGCCGGCGATGTCTTCACCATCGTGAAGGATGAGCGGGTTGCGCGAGAGATCGCTCAGGAGCGGGCGATGAAGCAGCGGGCTGCTGAGTTGGCTGGTCCGGCGAAGGTGAGCCTGGATGATCTTTTTGCCAAGATTCAGGAAGGCAACGTCAAAGAGTTGCCGATCGTGATCAAGGCCGATGTGCAGGGCTCTGCGGAAGCCTTGGCGGCTGCGGTGGAAAAAATGCCCGCAGGCGCCGTCAAGTTGCGCGTCATGCACACCGGGGTCGGGGGCATTACGGAAACCGACGTGCTGTTGGCAGCGGCTTCCAAGGCCATCGTGATCGGATTCAATATCCGTCCGGAGCCGAAGGCTGCGTCGTTGGCGGAGCGCGAAGGGGTGGATGTTCGCCTCTATAGCATCATTTATGATGCGTTGAATGACATTCGTGCCGCGATGGAAGGGCTGCTCGAACCGACCCTGAAGGAGCGTGTGCTCGGACGGGTTGAAGTGCGGCAGATGTTTACGATCCCCAAAGCCGGCTTGGTGGCCGGTTGTTATGTGGTGGATGGCGTCATCTCCCGGGCGAGTGCCGGTGTCCGCGTAATTCGGGACAGTGTGGTCGTCTATGAAGGGAAGCTGGGCTCGCTCAGGCGCTTCAAGGACGATGTGCGTGAAGTGCAGCAGGGATATGAGTGTGGTGTCACGGTCGAAAACTTCAATGATCTCAAAGCCGGAGACATCATTGAAGCGTTTGCGATCGACAAGGTCGCCGCAAAGCTCGAACCAGTCAATCGTGGCGCGGCGCCAAGCCATCGGGCATGATCGTCGGGCTCTGTACGGTCGAACTGTTTATCCCCGATGGCCATTCGTTGAAGGACAAGCGGCAGGTCCTGCAAAGTCTGAAAAGCCGGCTGCGGGACAAATTCAATGTCTCGGTGGCTGAGGTTGGTGATCAGGAGTTGTGGCAGAAAGCGATTTTGGGGTTGGCCTGCGTGGCGAATGAATCCTCGCACGTGAACCAGGTGCTCGACCAAGCCGTGAATTTGATTCAGGCGGTACCCACAATCCAGTTGTTGCGCTCGCGGATCGAATTGCTGTAAGGCCGCCTCATGTCAAAGTCGACATACAGCCGGGCCGATCGGGTTGCAGACCAAATTCGCATGGAAGTGGCAGACATTCTGATGCGGAAGATCAAAGATCCGCGTGTGCGATCCGTGACCGTGACGGATGTGGAGTTGACGAAGGATCTGCGCATCGCGCGGGTGTTTGTCACGACGATGGAGCAGAACAAAGACGAGCGGCATGTGTTCGACGGGTTGGCGAAGGCGAGCGGCTTTGTGCGGGCGGAGTTGGGGCGGCGTTTGGCCTTGCGATACCTGCCGGAAGTGATCTTCATGAAGGACGTCAGCGGTCCTCGGGCGGATCGGGTGCTGAAGCTGCTGGACGGATTACACAGTGACGCGGTGAAGGAAGAGGTGCTCGTGGAATCCCCTCGCACCGATGTCTAGCATATGATTGCGATGCCATCGACGGAATCCCAGGTCGTGCGGAAGCTTCAGGACGGCGTGCTGAATGTCCATAAGGAAGCTGGGTGGACGTCTCACGATGTGGTGGCGCGCATCCGTGGGAAGCTCCGCGGGGTGAAGCTTGGGCATGCGGGCACGCTGGATCCTGCGGCAACCGGGGTACTGCCGCTGCTCCTTGGTCGCGGTACACGCATCGCAGAATATTTGTTGGAGTGGGATAAGGCCTATCTGGCCGAATTGCGGCTTGGTGAAGCGACCGATACACAAGATGCCACAGGGACCGTACTCCGACGCGTATCCACTGACTCGTTGAACGAAGCCCGTCTCCGAGAGGTCGTGGCGCGGTTTCAGGGTCCTATTCAGCAAATTCCCCCCATGTATTCGGCCGTGAAGGTCGGAGGAGTTCCTCTCTATAAATCTGCGCGAGCCGGCAAAGATGTGATGCGTCAGGCGCGTGAAGTGACCGTCTATCGGCTCGACATTGTGAACATTGCATTCCCGCGAGTCATGCTTCGCGTGACCTGCTCGAAGGGCACGTATATTCGCACATTGTGCGCAGATATCGGAGAGCAGTTAGGGACCGGCGGCCATATGGCCGCCCTCGTTCGTGAACGGGTGGGGCCCTTGGTGCTGGAGCAGGCATTAACCGTCGGCGAGGTCGAATCCCGGTTGGCGCAGGGGACCTTGGAGGCCTCAGTGCTGACGTTGGACGAGGCGCTGGTCGGGTTGCCGATGTGCACGGTGGGTGCTGGAACTGCCAGGCGGGTGTTGCATGGCATGCCGGTTCCGGGTTCGGAGGTGTTGGGTTGGGACGGGGTGCCCACGGCGTGTTCTGATGGCGCCAGCCGAGCGATCCGGATCAAGGACGAAGCCGGGCGCTTGCTCGCGATCGGCACGCTGCCAGCTGGCCTGGGTATGCAGGGGAGTCGCGCAGATGAACTCCCGATTGCCGTATCAAAAGTGTTAGTCACAGACGAGTCACAGGGGTCGAGTATTGCGAACTCAATAGAGGAGTAGAGACGTATGGCACTGGTGAAAGAAGTGAAAACGGAATTGGTGAAGAACTTCCAGAAGCACGAGAAGGATACCGGATCTCCGGAAGTGCAAATTGCCATTCTGACGAATCGCATCACGTATCTGACGGAACATTTTAAGCTGCACAAGAAAGACCACCACTCGCGGCGTGGATTGTTGACGTTGGTGGGCCGACGCCGTCGGTTGTTGGACTATCTTCGACGTATTGAAGAAAGCCGCTATCGGGCCGTCATTGAGCGTTTGGGGATCCGCAAGTAGTCGGGTGATCGAATCGGCCGCCACCCTGGTTTGTGGCGGCCGACCTATTGTCCCCGCAGGTGAACACTGAAACACGTTCAAGTGGAGGGTGCCGCAAGCCGTGGTGCCGGGAGAGGCGGAGGGTCCGCTCGTCATTTGAACGTATCTCTGTGGGCATCTGTGGGATTTAACCGGAGGAGACCATAGATGAAACATGTTGTAGAGATCGAGCTGGCGGGCCGCCGCTTGACGCTGGAAACCGGCCGAATTGCCAAGCAGGCTGACGGTGCGATTTGGGCCACGTACGGCGATACCGTGGTGTTGGCGACGGCCGTCGCGTCCCAGACGGCCAAACCAGGTGTGGATTTTCTCCCGCTCACCGTGGATTACCAGGAAAAGACCTACGCGGCCGGCAAGATTCCCGGCGGGTACTTTAAGCGCGAAGGCCGTCCTTCGGAACGAGAAGTTCTGACCAGCCGGTTGATTGATCGTCCCCTTCGTCCCCTCTTTCCCGAAGGCTACTACTTTGAAACGCAGGTCATTGCCTCGGTCCTGTCGGCCGATAAGAGCGGCGTGTCGGATGTGATCGGCATCATCGCCGCCTCGGCGGCTCTGGCGATTTCTCCCATTCCGTTCAACGGACCGATCGCCGGCGTCAAGATCGGCCGCGTGAACGGGCAGCTTGTGGTCAACCCGGATCTGGAAACGTTGGAATCCAGCGAACTCCAGCTTGTGGTGGCGGGTACTGCCGATGCTGTGATGATGGTGGAAGCGGGAGCCAATGAGTTGCCGGAAGCGACGATGCTGGAAGCGATCGAACTGGCGCACAGCGAGATCAAGAAAATCGTCGCGAAGATTGAAGAGTTGCGCGCGCTGGCCGGGAAGCCGAAACGAGTTGTGAAGCAAGAGTCGATCGATGCGGCATTGGCCGAACAAGTACGCAAGCTGGTTGCCGGACCGATTCGCGAAGCGATCCTGATTCCTAACAAGAGTGCGCGGCAGGAGCGGTTGGATCAAGTATTAGCCGAAACGCTCACGGCTCTCAAATCGGATGAACCGAATCGGGATCGACACGTCAAGATCATCTTTCATGGATTGGAATACACCGAAGTCCGCAACATGATTCTCGAGAAGCGGGTGCGCGCGGATGGTCGCGGGCCTGCCGACATTCGCCCAATCACCTGTGAAGTGGGTGTGTTGCCCCGCGCGCATGGATCGGCGGTGTTCACTCGTGGAGAAACGCAGAGTTTGGCGGTCGTCACGTTGGGGACCACCGACGACGAACAGCGTATTGACGCTCTGGAAGGGGAGTACATGCGCACGTTCATGCTGCATTATAACTTCCCGCCCTTCAGTGTCGGCGAGGCACGGCCGCTCCGCTCTCCGGGACGACGTGAAGTCGGGCACGGGGCGCTTGCCGAGCGCGCGCTGAAGTCGATCATGCCTGGCAAGGATAAATTTCCCTATACGGTCAGGATCGTATCGGAAATTCTGGAGTCGAACGGCTCCTCGTCCATGGCGACGGTGTGCGGAGGCACTCTGGCATTGCTGGATGCGGGTGTACCGATCAAGGAACCCGTCGCGGGCATCGCCATGGGGTTGATCAAGGAAGGCAACCAGGTGCTGGTGTTGTCTGATATCCTCGGACTCGAGGATCACTTGGGCGATATGGATTTTAAGGTGACCGGGACGAAGAATGGTGTCACGGCCTTGCAGATGGACATCAAGATCGGTGGAATCACGTCCGACCTGATGCGTGAAGCGTTGGCCCAGGCCAAAGCCGGCCGGCTGCACATTCTGGGATGCATGGCTCAGGCACTGACCGCTCCGCGGACCAAGTTGTCCGCGTTCGCTCCTCGGATTTTCCCGATGAAGATCAAGCAAGACAAGATTCGGGACGTCATCGGCCCGGGCGGGAAAATGATCCGCAGCATCATCGCGGAGACAGGTGTGAAGATCAATGTCGAAGACACGGGCGACGTGACGATTGCGTCATCGGACGAAGCCTCGGCACAGAAGGCCATCGATATGATCAAGCGCCTGACCGAAGAAGTCGAAATCGGCAAGATTTATCAGGGCACGGTCAGGAAAATCATGGATTTCGGGGCTTTTGTCGAGGTTCTTCCTGGCACGGACGGACTGGTGCACATCTCTCAGTTGGCTCATCACCGGGTGAAGGCGGTGACCGACGAAGTCCGAGAGGGTGACCAGATCATGGTGAAGGTGTTGGAAATCGACAAGCAGGGGAAAATTCGCCTCAGCCGGAAGGAAGCGATGCCGGCACCAGCGGGCGCCCCAGCCACTGAACCGACGCCTGCGGGATAATCGATCGTGTATCGAAAGATCGTTCTCGACAACCGGTTGCGCATCGTAGCCGAATTGCTGCCGACGTTGAAGTCCGTCACCATCGGGATCTGGGTCAACGTCGGATCGCGTGATGAGCTGCCGGGTGAAGAAGGGCTGTCTCATTTTCTCGAGCACATGTTTTTCAAGGGGACGCGAAGTCGAACCGCGACGCAGATTTCCCGTGAGATTGATGCGCTCGGCGGAGAGATGAATGCGTTTACCACCCGGGAGACGACGACCTTTTACGTCAAAGTGCTGGATCAGCAATTGGAGGCGGCCCTGGAGCTTCTCTCAGACTTGTTCTACCGGTCTCGGTTTGAGTCCAAGGAAGTCGAGAAAGAGAAGCAGGTGGTCTTGGAAGAGATCCGGATGGTTCAGGATGATCCGGAGGACCTGGTCCAAGAACTCCATATGAAGCACACGTTGGGCAGTCATCCGTTAGGACGGCCCATCCTCGGGCAGGCTCCTAGAATTCAAGCGTTGGGGCGCAAAGACCTCGTGTCCTATGTCGGCTCGCACTATGATCCGGAGCGCACGGTGATTTCTGTGGCAGGCAACTTTACCTGGAGGCGACTGGAAACGTTGTTGTCGCGGTATTTTTCCGCATCCCACAAGGGCGTGGCGGTCAAGCCAAGCCGTCGCCCGCCGGAGGTTCGTGGGGGAGTGCTGGTAAAGCGTAAGTCGCTGGAGCAGGTGCACTTGTGTTTAGGGTTGCAGGGACTGAGCGCGGGGCACGAGGATCGGTATGCCGCGCATGCCTTGAACGGCGTGCTGGGCGGAAGCGTGAGCTCGCGGTTATTTCAAGAGGTGCGAGAGAAGCGCGGGCTTGTCTACTCGATCTATTCGTTCTTGTCGACGTACTCGGATGGAGGTATGACCACGGTGTATGCGGGCACCCGCCCCAAAGAAGTGGAGCGTGTGGTGGAGGTCGTGTGCCGTGAACTCAAGAAGCTTCGCACGAACGGTATTGATCGGAAAGACCTGGCTCGCGTCAAGAATCAAATGAAGGGTAGCCTCATGCTCAGTCTCGAAAGTTCCCATAGCCGGATGAGCAAGTTGGCAAAGGATGAGTTGACGCAGGGGAGCCATGTGTCTCTCGAGCAGATGATAGGGGAAATTGATCGAGTGACCACAGACCAGGTGTATCGGGTTGCGCAAACCCTGTTGGACCAACGGTGTCTTGCGATCACGGCGCTTGGACCGATCCCAGCGAACAGTCTTCAGTCGTTTGCCTCATAATAGATCATCGGGCCTGGCGGGATTCGGTGGAAGCTGCGCTCTTGTGGGCAAACGATACAGGTCAGAGCGGTCTCGATGGGAGCGGCTAACTGATTGAAGAACAACGGTCTCGCTCTCAAGGGTTGAGCCAGAATTTTCGAAAAACATTTTCTTGACACGTTTGGTGGATTTAAGTACCATGGCCGCGTTTTCATCCTATACGTTCGAATTTATTTCGACTGCATTACAGGGGAAGGTAAGCAGAGAGAAAGGGGGTGTGGTTCGCACTTCCTCCTGCTAGCGCGTTCTCTCATTTTTTGTTTTTTTGAACTCTTTTTTTGGATACTGTGATTCAACGGTTCTCTGGTCATCATTTTTCCAAGGAGGGTAGGGTTATGAATAGGGTCGGAATTCTAGCCGCACTTGCAGTCTCCTCCGTTGTCGGCTTGTTGACCGCCGGTGTCTCGATGGCGGCCGACGCTCCAGCCGGGGGCGGACCCAGCGAAGTCACTACGGGCAGCGGAAAGTTTTTTAAGGGTGAGCCTACGAACACACTGAAGGGGCGGGTCTGGTCGCAGTGGGCGGACAACCCTGATGGTGAAATTTTGTTCGGCATTCAATATTGGAACACGGGTGATCCCGCCTCAGGAGAGGGTGGTGGTCGTTCGTCAACCTCCATGGATGTGAAGCCGCCGGATCCTCTCTTCACCTGTTGTGCCTGGGGTTACACGGGCGGTACGGACAGGAATAATCCTTACGCCGGTTGGCACCATGCTCAGACGACGGTTCGCTTGGCTGTGAAGGACAAGGGCTTGATGGATCAGATCATCAAGGCCTCGCAAGAGCTTGTTGCGATGGAAGTGACCCTTGACGGTCGCACTATTACTGGTTTTAAAGTATTGAAGTAGATTTTATTCGCGAGGCGACATTCTTGAGACTCTTTTGTCTTCTTTAAGGAGGATGTGATGATGAAGCTTCAAAAGCAAGGGTGGACCTTCATGGCTGCCGCAGCTTTGGTGGTAAGTTTTGCCTCCACTGCGCTGGCCATCGAGGCGTTCCAAGAGAGGTTTGAGTGGGGAGATCTGAGCAAGCCCACCACGTTGCATGGCCGAGTAATCATTTTGGATCCGTATGATGAGGCCGTGTGGCTCAACATCGCGGTGTTCGGCGGCAATGCTGAGAGCGGATTGTGGTGGCAGAGAGTCCATCCCGGAAAGAACCTCAAGTTCTATCCGGCCGACAAGAACATCTGGGAGCAGCTGAAAGCGATGGCCCGTCCGCATTCAGGTCCGGCTGCCGCGAAGGAAGTTCCTCCTGGATCTCCGACCACGCTGGTTGAGTTTGTAGCTCAAGAGACCGAGCAGAACCATCGCGTGATCACCTCCGTGAAGAAGCTTAATGACAATGCTGGCGAGATGGGGAAGCCAAAGAGCATCTCCGCCCTTCGCTTGAAGGAGTGTGAGGGGAAGACCGAAGTGGATGCGCCTTGCTATGCTGCAAAGCAGGCATTGAACACTTCTCCGAAGACTCCAGATGGCGCCAATTTGCCCCTGCAGTATGATGTCTTGTTGCCGGATGGCAAGCCGATTGCCAATCTGATTCCCTGGACTGCCCACTACAACCGGGGTAGCAAGCACTAAGTCTCGCAGGTTATTGCGCTCATGAAAGAAGGCGGCACTCCGAAAGGGGTGTCGCCTTTTTTTTAGTTCTCAACGGCAGGGTGCCAGCTGAATCTCTTCGAGCGGGAATTATTGTTCCTGCAAAAGGCGTTGTTGGAGGACAGCGAGTCGGTTGAGGGCATCGAGTGGTGTCATGGAGAAGAGGTCCATTTGCCGGACTTCCTCCAGCATGGGGTGTGGTGCAGGTAGCGTCGCATCAAATTGCAGGGATTGTTGAGTCTCACGAATGGGGTGAGGAGAGGAGGTTGCGGACTCAAGCTGTGCGAGGACTGCTTTGGCTCGATGTATCACCGCTTCTGGAAGGCCTGCCAGCTGCGCGACGTGAATACCATAACTTCGATCGGCTCCACCCGGGATGATCTTCCGTAGAAACAGCACTGTTCCATTGCGTTCCTGTACTGCCACAGAATAGTTCACAATACCGGCTCGCAGTCCTTCCAGCTGTGTCATCTCATGGTAGTGCGTCGCGAACAGCGTGCGCGCGCCGAGTCGCTCAGGGTCCTGGATAAATTCGGCAATGGCCCAGGCGATGCTCAACCCGTCATAGGTGCTGGTTCCACGCCCGACTTCATCGAGCAGAATCAAGCTGCGTGCGGTGGCGCAATTGAGAATATGTGCTGATTCGATCATTTCGACCATGAACGTGCTTTGGCCCCCGGCGAGATTGTCTGAAGCCCCCACCCGGGTGAAGATGCGATCTACGAGTCCGATCCGGGCTTCAGTCGCGGGCACAAAGCTTCCCATTTGTGCCAGAAGCGTGATGAGCGCGACCTGCCGGAGGTAGGTGCTTTTTCCGGCCATATTGGGCCCGGTGATGATGTGGAGACGACTTGTCTGGAGATCCAGATGGGTATCATTGGGAACAAACCCGCCTGAGAGATCGAGTCGTTCAACCACGGGGTGACGGCCTTGGACGATATGGAGGCCGTCACCGGTGTCAACGATTGGTCGAACATACCGGTGTAGCGCGGCAGTTTCTGCGAGGGCCGCAAGTACGTCCAGGACGGCGAGCCGCTGACTGATGTCTTGGAGTCGTGGAGTTTGGCCGGCCAGTTCCGTTCTGAGTTGCTCGAATAGATGCTGCTCCAAGGCGGTGAGTTTGGAGTCGGCTCCAGTGACACGCTCCTCGAGTTCCTTCAACTCAGCGGTCATGAATCGTTCCGCATTGACGAGCGTCTGTTTTCGAATGTAGTCGGGCGGAACCTTTCCCAGGTTCGCTTTCGTAACCTCGAGGTAGTATCCGAAGACCTGATTGTATCGAACCTTCAGCGATTCGATGCCGGTGCGGGTGCGTTCTTTGGTTTCCAGGCTGGCGATCCAGCTTTTGCCTTCGCGACTTGCTTTGCGGAGTTCGTCCACATCCGCGTGGTACCCATCCTTTAGGATGCCGCCATCACGAATCGACACGGGAGCCTCCGGCACAATGGCCTGCTCAATGAATTGGTACAAGTCGGCGGCGTTGTCCCATGAGGCGGTCAGATCGGCGAGGAGTGGGGCTCGCAATTCCGCCAACTCGGCATGAATGGCTGGGAGAGAGGAAAGGGACAATTTGAGGGCCAAGACATCGCGTGGATTCGCGACGCCGAGGGACATGCGACTACAGAGACGTGAAATGTCCTGTACGGGGCGCAAGGCCGATCGAAGCCGAACCCGTGCATCAAGGTGTTGATGGAGCTCTTCGACTGCGGTGAGACGGGCCTCAATGGGCGCGCACGTCACCAACGGTCGCAAGAGCCAGTCTCGGAGCAGGCGACTGCCCATCGCCGTCACCGTGCGGTCTAAGATACCCAGGAGCGTATACGACGACTGTCCCGGTGATTCCTCGAGGCGACCGCTCGGTCTTACGAGTTCCAGATTGCGGATGGTGACGCTGTCTAAGTGCATGGCATCGTGCTGTTGCCGGACACGTACCTGCCGGATGTGGTCAAGCGAGGCGGTTGGTTGCGTCTCACGGACGTAACGTAGGACAGCCGCTCCGGCTTGGATGCCCAGCGTCAGGGCATGGCACCCGAAGGCATCCAGGGAATGGACGCGAAAATGTTCCTGTAGCCTGATGCGCCCTGCGTCAAGATCGAACCAGGCGGCCGGTTGCGTGCACCAACGGGGTCCGGGCAGATCGGTCATCCACTGTTGTTCATCGGGGGGGAGGCCCTCGGCACACAACAACTCCTTAGGCTCGAGTCGCGTCAGTTCGTCCATGAGGGCGCTACGCGCATGAGGGCCCTGAAATTCACAGAGCCAAAAGTCGCCGGTCGAAACTTCCAGCGTGGCGAGGCCGAAGGCGCAGCCGCTGTGTGGTGGGCTTCCGGCTCGGGGACGGGTTGCCACTGCGGCGAGGATGTTGGATTCTGCGGCAGCCAGAAATTCGCTATCGACCAGTGTGCCGGGCGTATAGAGTCGGACGACTTCTCGACGCACCAAGCCTTTGGCCAGCTTGGGATCTTCGACTTGCTCGCACAGGGCCACTGTGCGGCCTGCACGAAGCAACTTCGCAATATAGTTGGTGGCAGCATGGTGGGGGACGCCGCAGAGGGGGATCGGGGTGTCGCTCGATTTGTCGCGAGAGGTGAGAGCAATTGACAGGAGTTTCGACGCTTCAACGGCGTCCTCCTGAAACATTTCATAGAAATCGCCGACACGAAAAAACAGGATGGCATCGCGATAAGCCTGCTTGATGTCGCGATACTGCCGCATCAAGGGTGTGCCGTCGGTGTCACCCATCGGCCGGTTCTCCCTCGGAGGGAAGATCCGACGAACTCCCCCCTCGGCGAGCGGCTTTATCGAGGGCCTGGCGGAGGCGTTCGAGATCCACCTCGGCTTCCTGTAGGGCTTTGGTTTTTCGCCGGAGCTCGATGCGTCCTCGTACCCAGGCCGGGAAGAGCAGGATGCCCGATACCAGGAGGCCGACCCCGAACGCCGCCAGGATCGGTTTGTAGATCAGGATGGACGCGGAGCGGAGGCCGAAAAAATACCGTAGGGTGACTTCCTGTTCCTGATTCTGGAGCACAAACGACAGCGCGAGCAGTAGCAGCGTTCCCACCAGTATCAATCGGATCAATGCGAGGCCCTCCTTGGCCGGGGTCATTGTACACGGGTTTGTCGAGCCACTCTAGTGGGACGACGCCGGGACAGGCTGGTGCGAAGGTCGCTGAGGAGGCGGGCGGCTGATGGCCCCGTGGCGGTGAGAATGGCGCGTCGTGTGGCTGGTAAGCGGTGTGTGAGGTGTATCTCCAGGCGGTCAGCAGGAAGGCCGTCTTTCCATCGATCCGCCCACTCGATGGCGATGACGGTGTGTCCGTCTAAGTAGTCGCAGAGACCCGTGTCTTCAAGTTGGGCGGCGGTGAGTCGATACAAATCGGTGTGGATCAAGGGAAGGCGACCCCGGTATTCATGGATCAGCGTGAACGTGGGGCTGCTGACGGCAGCGGAATCGGCGCGTAGTCCGTCGGCAATGCCTCGAACCAGCGAGGTCTTGCCTGTTCCGAGTTCACCGAACAGGGCAATGACTTCTCCGCCATGAAGGAGTGTGCCGACATACTGTCCTAGGCGGTGGGTCTGATGCGGGGTACGAAGGATGATACGCCATGGCTTGACGGCCGGACGTGCTTCTTCGTGCGGCTCGCGGGCAGAGGCACCGGGTACACGCTGCGGCTTAGGTATGCGTAGTTGGCGCGATGGCATGGGGAATATGCTGAATCAGATCGCGAGCGATCATGCCGGCCTGGCCCAGCTGCTGCGCGGCGAGATCTCCGGCGAGGCCATGGAAGTAAGTGGCGGCACAGGCGGCGTCCCAGCTGGCTATGCCCTGGGCGAGCAACCCGCCGACCATGCCGGTCAAGACATCTCCGGTCCCAGCGGTGGCCATTCCAGGGTTTCCGGTCGGACAGATCGCGGCCACTCCGTCCGGTCTGGCAATCACGGTCCGGGCTCCTTTGAGAATGACGAACACGCCGCGTTCACGTGCAAATCGCGTTGCCGTGCCGAGGCGATCGTCATTGACGGATTGCGTGGTCGCCTCAGCTTCCAACCTGGCCATTTCTCCGGGATGAGGGGTAATGATCGGTGGGCGCGTGCATTCTGTCAACAAGGAGGCCTTTCCCGCCAACGCATTGAGTGCATCGGCATCGAGCACGCAGGGCTTGTCGACGCGTTTGACAAATTCTTGCACGAGTTCGACGGTTTCCGGATGGGTGGTCAAGCCGGGGCCGATGGCCACTGCATCCCTGGCGCTTGCAAAGGCGAGCAGTCGATCCAGACCCGAACGAGCAAAGGTGCGCGCCTTTGTTTCCGGCATGGGCAGGGTCATGGCTTCGAGTAATTTGGCCTCCAGGATATCATTGACGCTGGAAGGAACGGCGGCCGTGACGAGACCGGTTCCGATTCGAAGCGCGGCGAGGGCTGCCATCGCCGCCGCTCCGGTCTTGCCGACCGATCCGGCGATGAGTCCGAGGTGCCCGTAGGTTCCCTTATGCGAAGATGGCCGGCGATGGGGCAATGCTGCTTGCGAAGCGGCGCCGGTCAGCAGCAGGAGGCGGCTTCCGACGGCCTCAATAAACGAGGTTGGAATGCCAATGTCGACGAGACGAACCAGTCCCGCGCAATCGATGCCGGCTCCGCAGTAGAGCCCTACTTTCGGCAATCCAAAGGTGACGGTCAGGTCCGCTCGCACAGCCGCGCCCAGGACGGATCCGGTATCGGCATGGAGGCCGGAAGGAAGATCGACGGCGACCGTGGGTCGTCCTGCGGCATTGAGGGCTTCGATCGCCTCGCGGTACATGCCGGCCACAGGTGTGGAGAGCCCGGTGCCTAGAATGGCGTCGATGAGGATATCGGCTGACGCCAGTCGTTGTTGGAGAGCATGTGCATCGGTAGGACGAGTGATGGACGATGGGCCTGCCATTCGTTGAAAGCGCTGATACATCGCCTTCGCATCGCGGCTGAGTTCGGTGGCCGGCGTCAATAACAGAACGTGGACGTGAGCTTTTTTCCGCCGGAGCAGGCGGGCGATGACGAACCCATCTCCGCCATTGTTGCCCTTGCCGCAGAGGATGACGACTTTTTTCCCGGCAGCCGGTCCATACCGTGCCTCAAGGTGAGAGACCACACCGGTTCCGGCTCGCTCCATCAGTGCCAGAGATGGTACGTGAGCCTCGGTGATCGTCCGATGGTCCAGCTCGCGCATTTGCTCGGCGGTCACGATCGGTATCATGATGTCAATCGGGCCTCCGACCGATGCGCGAGAGGATGAAGTGGGGCCGTCGCTTGCAGCGGCACCAGGCTAGGCCACCAATTCCTTCATTTCACGAACCGCTTGAACGAGTCCGACCATGACCGAACGGGCGATAATGCTGTGGCCGATGTTGAATTCGACGATTTCGGGGAGTTTGGCCAGTCGTTTGACGTTTTTATAGGTCAGGCCATGGCCGGCGCTTACGCCGAGCCCGAGTTTGTATGCGAGTTTTGCCGCTTGAGTAATCGCGTCAAACTCCTCGTCTTCTTCTTTGGAGCGTTTCGCGTTGGCGTATCGTCCCGTGTGCAATTCGACATACGCCGCGCCGATTTTATGAGCGGCCTTGATTTGATCCAAGCTGGGTTCTATGAACAAACTCGTCGGAATCCCGCCATCCCTCAGCAAATCGACAATTTTCTGGATCCGTTCGCGGTGGTTGGCGACATCCAAGCCACCCTCCGTCGTTAACTCCTGACGACGTTCGGGAACCAGCGTGATCAGGTCGGGCTTGACGCTCAGCGCGATCTTGGCCATGGCGTCATCGGCGGCCATTTCCAAATCGAGTTTGGTTCGGACGATTTCCCGCAGCATCGTGAGGTCACGGTCTTGGATATGGCGACGATCCTCCCGGAGATGTACAACGAGGCCGTCTGCGCCGGCCAGTTCAACCAGGATTGCGGCGGTCAGTGGGTCGGGATCTGTTCCTCCCCGCGCCTGCCTGAGTGTTGCCACGTGATCGATATTGACGCCCAGACGAGCCATCACACCTCCGCAATTGCCATAGGTGGCGTTGGAGAAAGATTTCGGAACTGGTCGAAATTCATAGACAATTCTGTTGTTCCTGAGGCATTATTAACAGAAGAAGGTGGGGCGGGGCAAGAAGGCTCCGTTCGATGGGCCCTGACGTATCTCTCGCATTCATGGCCGAGCGGCAAGCCGCAACTCCCTAGAAATATAGTGAAATTGACTCGTTTTGAGGGCTCCATTAAAATACGCCCCTTTCAGAGTGACGACGCAACCCGTTCAGCAGAGGACCCGCCAGTAGGAGTCTGACACACCCATGTCGATTAGCGACGGTTTTTACCGCATCAAGCGACTTCCTCCATACGTATTTGCCCAGGTGCAAAGCCTCAAGCTTGAGGCACGTCAACGAGGCGAGGATATCATCGACTTCGGGATGGGCAATCCGGATCAGCCCACCCCGCCTCATATCGTCGACAAATTGATCGAAGCCTCCAAGAAAGCCAAGAATCATCGCTATTCCGCCTCGCGGGGCATCACGAAGCTCCGCCATGCGATTACCGGGTGGTACAAGCGAAACTACGACGTGGAGTTGGATCCCGAGACCGAAGCGATTGTCACAATCGGGTCGAAAGAAGGTCTCGCACATTTGGCTCTGGCCACGATCGGGCCGGGTGATGTCGTGCTCACACCCACGCCGACCTATCCCATTCACATGTACAGTTTCATTATTGCAGGCGGCGAAGTGCGCGGGATTGAGTTGCGTCAGGACAGCGACTTCTTCGACGATCTGCTCCGGGTCTATCGCCAGACCTTGCCGCGCCCGCGCATTCTGGTCATCAATTTCCCGCATAACCCCACGACCGCGGTGGTCGATCTCGAGTTCTTTAAAAAAATCGTCGCATTTGCCAAAGAACACGATGTGATTGTGATTCACGATCTGGCCTATGCGGATATCGCGTTCGACGGCTATAAGGCGCCGAGTTTCCTGCAGGTGCCGGAGGCGAAAGATGTGGGCGTCGAGTTTTACACCTTGTCCAAAGCCTACAACATGCCCGGGTGGCGAGTCGGATTTTGTGTCGGTAACCGCGAGGTGGTAGGCGCGCTGGCGAAGCTGAAGAGTTATCTCGACTATGGCATTTTTCAACCGATTCAAATTGCCAGTACGGTCGCGTTGAACGGACCGCAGGACTGCGTGAAAGAGGTCGTGCAGCGCTATCAAAACCGGCGGAATGTCTTGGTGAACGGGTTGAATCGCATCGGGTGGCCCGTTGCCTTACCCAGAGCCACGATGTTCGTGTGGGCCCGTATTCCGGATCCGTTCCGGCATATGGGGTCGTTGGAGTTTTCCAAACTGTTGCTGCGGGAAGCGAAGGTGGCGGTGTCGCCGGGCATCGGATTCGGAGAAGGCGGGGATGAATTCGTACGGTTTGCCCTAGTGGAAAACGAGCATCGCACGCGGCAGGCACTACGCGGGATTCGGAAAGTGTTGAATCTGGATGATCAGGAACCATGAAGACTGAGATCGGGGTAGGATTAATCGGCTTCGGCACCGTCGGGACCGGCGTGGCCCGAGTGCTGATCGAGAATGCGGAACTGATCCGCCGGCGGGTCGGAGTACCCATTAAGTTGGTCCGCATTGCGGATTTGGACATTACCCGTGATCGGGGCATCGCGATTCCGCCAGGCGTGCTGACCACGGACATCCAGCAGGTGTTGACGGATCCGCGCGTGGATATCGTCATCGAGCTGATGGGCGGGTATGATCTTGCAAAACGCGTGATTCTGGATGCGGTGCAACGAGGCAAGCACGTCGTGACAGCCAATAAGGCGCTCTTGGCCGTGCACGGGGAAGAGATTTTCGCCGCCGCTTCGCGGCAAGGGATCGATCTCGGGTTTGAGGCGAGTGTGGGTGGGGGCATCCCGGTGATCCGCGCCTTGATGGAAGGCCTGGCCGCCAACAACATCCAGTCGATCTACGGTATCATCAATGGCACGTCGAATTACATTCTCAGCCGGATGACCAGCGAAGGGCAGCGGTTCGAGGTCGTGCTGGAGGAAGCCAAACGGGCCGGCTATGCCGAGGCCGATCCTACCTTCGATGTCGCGGGTATCGATTCGGCCCATAAGCTCACGATCATGGTCAGCCTGGCTTACGGCACTCCGGTCAACTTCAAAGAAATTTACACCGAAGGCATCACCGGCCTGACACCGTTGGATATCGCGTATGCGAAAGAGTTCGGATTTACCATCAAGTTACTGGCGATCGCCAAGTTTTCCGACGGAGAGATTGAAGCCCGTGTCCATCCCACCATGGTCCCCTCTGCGTCGCAGATTGCGAAAGTGGATGGGGTGTACAATGCCATTCAGTTGGTCGGTGACGCCGTAGAAGACGTGGTGCTGTATGGGCGCGGCGCGGGGTCGATGCCGACCGGCAGTGCCGTTGTGAGCGATGTGATGTCCATTGCGCGCGACATGCTCAAGAATGCGACCGGGCGTGTGCCGCCCTCTTCCTATCAGCCGGATCAACGACGGCCATTGCGGATGCGGCCGATGGAAGAAATCACGTCGCTGTATTACATTCGCTTCATGGTCCTGGACCGGCCCGGCGTCTTGTCTCAGATCGCCGGAGTGTTGGGTCGCTACGGCATCAGTATTTCCTCGGTGCTGCAGCAGGGACGCAAGGAAGGGCAGACCGTGCCCGTCGTGATCATGACGCATATGGCCAAAGAACGGGATATTCAGAACGCGCTTCGCGAAATCAATCCGATGCCGTATATCTCCGAACCGACAACCCTGATCAGGGTCGAGGGGCGGGACGAATGAGGGATTCTTTCTCCGATCTTGCTGAGAAGGTGGTTGACTAGATTGTTATGACTCGCTGGCGCGGCATTATTGAAGAATACCGAAAGTTCCTGCCGGTGACGGCTCAGACACCGGTCATCACCCTGGGTGAGGGCAATACGCCTCTCATTCGTGCGGCGCGGCTGGCAAAAAAAATCGCCCCCGGGGTGGATCTTTACCTCAAGTACGAGGGGGTGAATCCCACAGGATCGTTCAAAGATCGCGGCATGACGATGGCCATTTCCAAGGCCGTCGAAAAAGGGGCGAGGGCAGTCATTTGCGCCTCCACCGGGAATACGTCCGCCTCGGCAGCCGCCTATGGAGCCCGAGCTGGAATGGCCGTGTATGTGCTCATCCCGGCAGGGAAAATCGCCCTGGGCAAGTTGTCGCAGGCGATGATGCATCAAGCCACGGTCATTCAGGTTGAAGGAAATTTTGACCAGGCGTTGACCATCGTCAAGGAGTTATCGGCGACCTATCCAGTGGAGTTGGTGAACTCGCTCAACCCGTACCGCATCGAGGGGCAGAAGACGGCCGCGATGGAGATTTGCGACGATCTGGGTGATGCGCCGACCGTCCATGTACTTCCTGTAGGGAATGCGGGTAATATCACCGCCTATTGGAACGGCTACCGTGAGTATCGAGCCGCCAATCAAACGACGCGCTTGCCTCGCATGATGGGTTTTCAAGCCGCTGGTGCCGCGCCGATTGTCTTAGGGCATGTCGTGAAAGAGCCGCAGACCGTGGCCACGGCGATACGGATCGGCAATCCGGCCAGTTGGCAGTCGGCTCTTACGGCGATGAAAGAATCGTCCGGCGCCATCGATATGGTCACGGATGAAGAAATTCTCCATGCCTATGCCTTGGTCGCTAGGGAAGAAGGGGTGTTTTGCGAGCCAGCCTCTGCCACTTCTGTAGCCGGGGTGATTAAGTTGAGCCAAGCCGGGCAATTAAAGGAAGGTGCCACGGTCGTCTGTACATTGACCGGGCACGGTTTGAAGGATGCCGATACGGCGATCGGCATTTCACGTCAGCCTCAAACGGTGAAAGCCACCCGCGATGATGTGGCCCGCCTCCTTCATGTCTGATTACTTCAGGAACATTGCATGAAATATTTGATCCTGCATGCCGACGGGATGGCAGATCTTGCCTGTGCGGAACTCGGTGGGAGCACGCCTCTTCAGGCGGCGAAAACTCCCCATCTTGACCAAATCGCCCAGCGTGGAGAAGTGGGCCTCCTGAGTCTTCCTTCCGACGCCGGCACGGCCGGCAGTGATGTCACCGCGGTTGCCGTCCTGGGATACGATCCCAAGAAGTATTATCCAGGCCCGGGCCCACTGGAGGCAGCGGGTCTTGGGGTGACGGTGGGTGACCAGGACGTCGTCTTTCGTTGCACGATGGTCACGGTGCGAGGCGAGTCCGCCTCCGGCGGCAAAGACCGGGCGGCCGACATCAAGAAACTAGGACCGCATGTGGTCATGGAAGATGCCACGGCGGGGCTGATCGAGACGGAACAGGCCCGTGAGTTGGTCGAAGCCGTCAACGAGCAACTGGGATCGGAGAGCATTCAATTTTACCCCGGCTCAGGCCATCGACACTTGATGGTTTGGGTTGGCGGGAAGTCGCGCGCGACCTGCGTAGACCCTCAGCAGCTCGTCGGCCAATCGATCGCCGACGCCTTGCCAACGGGCGATGGCGCCGATGTACTGCGAAAAATCATGGACGCCTCGTTTTTTATTCTGCGCGATCATCCGGTTAATGAAGAGCGCGAAGAAGAGGGGCTCAAGCCGGCGAACTGTCTCTGGTTGTGGGGACAGGGGCGCGCTCCATTGTGGCCGCCCTTACCGGAACGGTATCAAATTACCGGTGCGGTCGTTTCATCTAGTGATATGCATCGCGGTGTTGGGTTGTGCGCGGGGTTGGATGCCGCCGAGCTACCGGCCGAAAACGGAGATGAATCGGAAACATTTGCCGGCTGTGTGAACGCGGTCGTTCAAGAGTTGGCGAAGAAAGACCTTGTGTATCTCCATGCCGGTCTATCGGATGACGTGCTGCATGCGACCGATATTCACGACAAAGTACAGGCCATCGAACGGTTCGATGCCCAGGTGGTCGGTCCGATTCTAGCGGCTCTGGCAACGTACCCAGCCTACCGGCTGCTCGTGGTGTGTGACCCAGGCCTGGCGAAGGGGCACGGTTCAGAAGCTCCGCCGATCTTGTATGCCTTGTGCGACGGTGCTGCCCAACCACCGGTCGGCTCGGCAACCCGCTTTCATGAACAGGATAAGGCCATCGCCGGATCCGCGCCTCGCGATGCCACCAAACTCATGATCCGACTCTTTCCGCGCGGAGCATAAGACCTGTGGCACTCATTGTTCAAAAATACGGCGGGACGTCGGTCGGCAATGTCGAACGGATTCATCGTGTTGCTGAGCGAGTCGAGCGCGCGCAGAAAGACGGGCATCAGGTCGTGGTGGTGCTCTCGGCCATGAGTGGCGAGACAGATCGACTGCTCAAGCTGGCGCATGAAGCGACCAACTCGCCGGATGAGCGCGAACTGGACATGTTGCTGTCGACGGGCGAGCGGGTCACCATCGCGCTGTTGGCCATGGAGCTTCGGGGGCGAGGCGTGAACGCCCGATCCTTCACGGGCCGACAGGTCGGCATTCACACCGACAGCGCTCATACCAAGGCCAGAATTTCTCGCGTCACGGCCGAACGGATTAAAGAAGCACTCGCCGGGGGAGTCATCCCGGTTGTGGCGGGATTTCAGGGCATCAACGCCAGCTCGGACGTCACGACCTTAGGACGGGGAGGGTCCGATTTGACCGCCGTGGCGCTGGCTGCGGCACTCAAGGCAGATCGGTGCATTATCTATACGGATGTCGATGGGGTGTATACTGCCGACCCCAACATCGTGCCGGCCGCGCGTCGACTCGACAAGATCTCTTACGAAGAGATGCTGGAAATGGCGAGCCTGGGCGCCAAGGTCCTGCAGAGTCGATCGGTCGAATTTGCGGCGAAATATTCCGTTCCGGTGGAGGTCAATTCCAGCTTCAAGGAAGGAAAGGGAACGCTCGTGACACGTGAAGATGCCGATATGGAAGGGGTCATGGTGTCCGGTGTGACGGGAGATCGCAATCAGGCGAAGATTACGATTGTCGGTGTGCCGGATCGTCCGGGCATCGCCGCGCGTGTCTTCGGAGCCGTGGCGAACGCCAATATCGTCGTCGACATGATCATTCAAAACGTCAGTCAGGCCTCTATGACCGACATCTCGTTTACGGTTCCCAAGCCGGATTTGCGCAAGGCCGTGGATCTCGTTCAGCGGTTATCGGAAGAGATCGGCGCTCGGTCGGTTGCGGTGACCGAATCGATCGCCAAGGTGTCCCTCATTGGTGTGGGAATGCGCTCGCATTCAGGCGTGGCGGCAAAGATGTTCGAGGTGTTGTCGCGTGAAGGCGTCAACATCATGATGATTAGCACCTCCGAAATCAAAATCTCCTGCGTCATCGAGGAGAAATATCTGGAATTGGCGATGCGCACGCTCCATACGGCGTTCGGTCTGGACCGTGTGTCGGCGCCCGCGTTGGGCTGATCGTCTCGAAATGGCGATCGCGTGAGCCCTCGACAGATCCTGTCCGGCCTTGTTACCCTTTAATTCATGACACGTCGAACCGCACCCTCTCGTCGCGCTCGCGTCCCGGAATCGATCTCGATGCCGAGCCTCACCGCTGTGCAGGCATCGGCGTTGGAAATTTACGACACGACGTTACGAGACGGCGCCCAGGCCGAAGACGTGAGTTTTTCCGTGGAGGATAAGCTTCGGGTGGCGCAGCAGCTCGACGCGCTCGGGGTGCACTTCATCGAGGGTGGGTGGCCAGGGGCGAATCCTAAGGACATTGAGTTTTTCCGGCAGATCAAAACCATTCCGTTTCGGAATGCGACCGTCGTTGCGTTCGGCTCGACGAGGAAAGCCAGCAACCCGGTTCGTAAAGACAAAAATCTTCAGGCGCTGCTGGATTCGGGCACGCCGACCATCACCCTGTTCGGCAAGAGTTGGTCGTTTCAGGTGACGGATGCGTTGGGAATCGCCCTTGCCAAGAATCTAGAACTCATCGAAGACTCTATTCATTATTTGCGATCCAAGAATCGGCGGGTGTTTTATGACGCCGAACATTTTTTCGACGGCTATAAGGCGAATCCTGATTATGCACTGCAAACCATCCGTCGAGCGATTGCCGGCGGAGCCGAGCGTGTGATCTTGTGCGATACGAACGGCGGGACCATGCCGTGGGAGATTCGCGAGATTTGCCGGGTGGTCAAGCAGGAATGTCCCGTGCCGTTAGGCATCCATGCGCACAATGACAGTGAAATGGCCGTTGCCAACTCGCTGGTAGCCGTGGAGTCGGGTATTTTGCAGGTGCAGGGCACGATCAATGGCATTGGTGAACGGTGTGGGAATGCGAATTTGTGCTCGATCATTCCGAACCTGCAATTAAAAATGCAACGGCCGGCGCTTGGAGACAACCTGGCCCACTTGAAGGACGTGTCAGGTTTCGTCACGGAGATCGCCAACCTCATGCCGAACAAACGGCAGCCCTACGTCGGGGATGCGGCGTTTGCGCACAAGGGGGGCGTGCATATTCATGCGGTCCTCAAGAACGCGGCGACGTACGAACATATTGATCCAGCCGTCGTCGGCAACCGTCGGCGGATTCTCGTCTCAGACTATGCAGGCCGGAGCGGGCTCTTGGAAAAAGTCGAGGCCTATGGCATTTCGTTGACCAAGAACCATGCGAAGTTACAAGAGTTGGTGGAGACGCTCAAAGAGCGGGAAAGCCAGGGCTATCAATTCGAAGGTGCCGAGGGGTCTTTCGAATTGTTGATGCGCAACGCGATGGGCAGTCATCGTCCGTCGTTCAAATTACTGGGTTTTCGTGTGATTGTTGAAAAGAAGCAAGAGCACGGGCTCCTGTTGTCGGAAGCGACGGTCATGGTGCAGGTCGGCGATGTGGTCGAGCATACGGCGGCTGTAGGCGCTGGCCCGGTGAATGCGCTCGACCATGCGCTCCGCAAAGCCTTGGAAAAGTTCTATCCGCAGCTCCGCGAAGTGAAATTGCTCGACTATAAAGTGCGGGTGTTGTCGGCTGAGAAGGGCACGGAATCGAAGGTGCGCGTGTTGATCGAGTCTGGAGATCACAAGGATAAATGGGGCACAGTCGGGGTGTCGGAAAACATCATGGAAGCGAGCTGGCAGGCGCTGGCAGACAGCATCGAGTATAAATTGTTGCTCGCCGACCGGTAGTGCTATTTTCCCTCCAGTGGGCACACATAATCCTTGACAGGCCAGATAACCTCACGTAACTTATGGGGAAATTCTTTGTCTTGGACGCTCGACACCAAGAAGCACTTCCTAAGGAACGACGCTAGTGGACGGCGGGGGGAAAGGCATGAGAAAGGCGGATATCGCGAACGAAATCTTCAAGCAGGTTGGGGTGTCTAAAAACGATGCAGCCGATATCGTCGAACTCGTGCTCAATCTGCTGAAGGGGGTGCTCCAAAAAGGTGATGCGGTCAAGATTGCGGGATTCGGAAATTTTGTCGTTCGAAGCAAAGGGGCCCGGAAGGGACGCAATCCTCGAACCGGTGAAGAAATCGGGATTACTCCCCGTCGAGTGGTCACGTTTCGTCCCAGTCAGGTCTTTAAAAAGTACGTAAATTCCTAATCGTCACCTTGCCACGAGCACACGCATGAGGACCGGTCATGGGGAATGAGCCCAGACTGGGAAGTAAGGTTTTCTATAAAATCGGCGAAGTCAGCAAGCTTTCCAAGTTGCCGGCGTATGTCTTACGGTTTTGGGAGTCGGAGTTCAGCTTCCTGAAGCCGAAGAAGAGCCGTGGCAATCAGCGGTTGTATGTGCAGCGGGATGTGGATACCGTGCTGGAGATTAAGCGGATGCTCTATGATGAGGGGCACACGCTGGCTGGTGTGAAGCGGTACTGGGCTCGGCGAGGACGGGCAACGGTCAAGAAAAGTGGGTCGCGGAAAGAGCTGGCCCAGCGTGTTCGTGGCGATCTCCAGGCGATTATTCGGTTGATCGATTCGCATTAAGCGTGAACCGTTCCAGTGCTGTGGGCGGCTGCGTCCCACTGTGTAGGTTACATCCATGTCGTTTGTGTCGGGGCGTAGCGCAGCCCGGTAGCGCACTCGCTTGGGGTGCGAGGGGTCGTGGGTTCAAATCCCGCCGCCCCGACCATCGGCATGATGTTCTCCATCACGCAGTGTTCTGAGGAACGTTGAGTATTGCCACTGACCATGTGCGTGCACGCGTGAGTGTTCTCCCCTTTCCTGTGGCTCCCCTCAATCTGATCGTTTTGACTCTCCCCTTTCATCACGGGTTCGACACATAAGGAGCAGGCGTGGCGCGTGTACGGATCCTTGTAACCAACGACGACGGCATTGCGTCTCCTGGGATTCATGCGGTGGCGACCGCACTCGGTGCGTTGGGGGAGGTGTGGATCGTCGCACCGGATCGAGAGCGGACTGCTGTCGGGCATGCAGTGACGTTGCACAAACCGCTTCGCATCACCAAAATGGCTCCCCGGGTCTTCATGGTTAATGGGACCCCGGTGGATTGTGTCAATCTTGCCCTGCTCAAGGTCATGCCCCATCAGCCTGCGCTCATCGTGTCGGGTATCAATCGCGGCGTGAATCTCGGCGATGATGTGATGTATTCCGGCACGGTGTCGGGTGCCTTGGAAGGGACGATGTTCGGCATCCCGTCGGTGGCCGTCTCACAGGAGGGCGAGGACACGTTTCGTTTCGAGGTCGGGGCCCGGTATGCGACTCGGGTGGCGTCGGAAGTGCTGGTTCACGGACTACCGCCGGAAACGATCTTGAATGTGAATATCCCGGACGTCCCCTTGCGGGGGATCAAGGGCGTGAAGGTGACCTGTCTCAGTCGGCGCCGCTTCAATAATCCCATCGTGGAGAAGGTCGATCCGAGAGGGCGGAAGTATTATTGGATCGCCGGGACACGGCAATCGTGGAGTCGGCAACAGGATGCCGATCACGAAGCCTTGGCGCGCCATATGGTTTCGGTCACGCCGATCCGCCTCGATACGACCCATCACACCATGCTGGCGCACTTCAAAACCTGGGAAGGGACGCTCTCGCGCCCGTTGGTAGCACGGACACAGGTGCGCCGGCGTTCGTCAAGGAGGCCTCAGTCATGAGCGGCCTGATCGAATGGTTGATCGAAGTGCTGGGCCGATTCGTCATTGCGACGATTTCGACGTTTGGGTACACCGGCATCGTGATTACGATGGCCATCGAAAGTGCCTGCATCCCCTTGCCGAGTGAAATCATTATGCCCTTCTCCGGCTATCTGGTCTCCACCGGGCAATTTTCGTTGGTGGGAGTGACGTTAGCCGGCGCGATTGGGAATGTCCTGGGGTCGTTGGTCGCCTATTATGTGGGAGTCTGGGGTGGCCGTCCGTTTGTCGAGCGGTATGGCCGGTATGTGCTCATCTCCCAGCATGATGTGGATCTGGCCGACCGCTGGTTTGCCAAGCATGGCGAAGCGGCGGTCTTGATCGGCCGCCTCTTGCCTGTCGTGCGAACGTTCATTTCTCTGCCAGCGGGAATTGCGCGGATGGACATCAAGAAGTTCGTGCTCTATTCATTTGTCGGAGCCGTTCCGTTCTGCTACGCGCTCGCCTATGTGGGGTTGAAGATGGGGGAGCACTGGAATGAGTTGCACCAGTATTTCCATCACGCGGATCTGGTCATCGGATTGTTTCTCGCCATCGGCCTCGGCTATTTTCTCTGGTCACACTGGCCGAAGCGTCGCGCGTCTGTGGGGTAATGACCGATTATGCTGCGTGTCTACAATACGCTGACTGGTCACAAAGACCCGTTTGAACCGATGGTGCCCGGCATGGTCCGCATGTATGTGTGCGGAGTCACCGTGTATGACTATTGTCACATCGGCCATGCTCGCAGTGCCTTGGTGTTTGATGTGTTGCGGCGGCACCTGGAATACTCCGGCTTGATCGTAGAGTTTGCGAAGAACTTTACGGATGTCGATGACAAAATCATCAAACGCGCCAACGAGCAAGGGGTGAGTTGCGAGCACATCACTACGACATTCATCAAGGCGTATTACGACGACATGGACAAGCTCGGGGTTCGACGGGCTACGCTTGAGCCGAGGGCAACGGAGCACATCGCCGATATTGTCGCCCTGGTCGATGCCTTGATGGCCAAGGGGATGGCCTACCGCGTCGAAAGGGATGTCTATTTTCAAGTGGATCGGTATCCGGTGTATGGTCGCCTCTCCAAGCGAAAGATGGATGATTTGCAGGCGGGCGCACGCGTGGATGTGGATGAGCGCAAACGTCACCCCATGGATTTTGCGCTGTGGAAAGGCAGTAAGCCTGGTGAGCCGTCATGGGACAGTCCATGGGGGCCTGGTCGTCCAGGCTGGCATATCGAATGCTCGGCGATGGCGATGCGGCATCTTGGAGAAACCTTCGATATTCACGGCGGCGGGATGGATCTGATCTTCCCGCATCACGAGAACGAGATTGCACAGTCGTGCGGCGCGACCGGCAAAGAATTCGCGCGGTATTGGGTGCACAACGGTTTTGTCCAGATCAACCACGAGAAGATGTCCAAGTCCCTGGGCAATTTCTTTACGATCCGCGAAATTTTTGAAAAGTCTGAATGGCCTGACGCGGTGACGGGCGAGATGTTGCGATACTTCCTGCTCTCCACGCACTATCGCAGCCCATTGGATTTTTCCGATCAAGCCCTGGCGGAAGCGAAGAATGCGCTCAACGGATTTTATGACCTCTTCGACCGGCTCAAGGAGACGGCTCCTGTGCACGGGACTGCGGATGTCCCCTTGCGCGACGCAACGGTGCGGATGCGGCAGGCCTTTGTTGACGCCATGGATGACGACCTGAACACTCCCAACGCCATCGCAGCCCTGCAAAAGCTACGCGGGGAAACCAACAAAGCGCTCGAGGCCGGATTGTCTGGCGACACACGTCGCGTCGTGCGAGAAGAGTTTCGGACATTGGGGGCGGTGCTTGGGCTGCTGCAATCGGACGACTGGCAATTTAAGAGCCAGGCCAAACAGCCCGCCTCAGGGACATCTGTCGGTGAGAAGTCTGGCTTGTCGGATGAGGAGATTGCTGCGAAGATCGCCGCACGACTCGCCGCGAAACAATCGAAACACTACAAGCTTGCCGACCAGCTCAGAGCCGAGCTGGCTTCCCATGGCATTACGATCGAGGATCGGCCAGATGGCACCAGCCGCTGGAAGCGATAATTCTTCCGAACTCATTTATGGACTGCATGCCGTTCGCGAAGCCCTCCGCGCCGGCGCACGCCCTCTTCAGCGATTGTTGGTGCTGGGAACCGATCGACAGTTTGGTGACATTGTGCGCTTGGCCAGGGAGCAACGCGTGCCTGTGTATGTCGAGCCACGCGTCGCGTTAGATCGCCTTGTCCCTGGTGGCCGCCATCAGGGCGTCGTCGGGTTGGTGGCTGCGAAGGCCTATGCGGAACCCGAAGATATTCTCTCGGCGGCTCGGGCGGCAGGCCATACTCCGTTGCTGGTGGTGTTGGATGGCGTGGAGGATCCCCATAACCTCGGGGCGGTTCTCCGAACAGCTGAAGCCACAGGGGTCCAAGGCGTATTTATTCCAGAACGTCGTGCGGTGGGGTTGACCAGTGTGGTGGCGAAGGCTTCCGCGGGTGCGGTCGACTATATACCGGTCGGGCGTGTTGCCAACGTTTCGCGATGGATTGAACGTCTCCAGCGCGAGGGAGTTTGGGTGTATGCGTTTGACGCCGAGGCGCCTAAATCGTATACACAGCTGGATCTTCGAGGGCCAATGGCACTCGTCTTCGGCGGAGAGGGGAAGGGTGTGCGCCCCGGTGTTCGAGCGGCTTGCGACGACGTGGCACATATCCCCATGCTGGGGAAAGTCAGTTCGCTGAACGTTTCGGCTTCGGCGGCCATCGTCCTGTATGAAGCGTTGCGACAGCGTCGTGAAGGCGTCAGTGGAAAGGCGTGAAGCGGCGGATTACCGGAGCTTCAACATTTTTCCTTGGATCGCAGCCTTGAGCAGTTGGGCGGTGTTGGAGACCCGGATCTTCTTCATCATATTGGCCCGATGGGCCTCAACCGTCTTAACGCTGATTTTGAGGCGTTGCGCGATTTCCTTGTTCTTAAATCCAGTCCAGATCAGCTCAAGAATTTCCTGCTCCCGCGTGGTCAGCGCTTCCGGGCGACGTTTGCGAGGGAGAATGATTGGTTCGGCGACTGCAGTTTTGGTTCGACTTTTGGTAGTCCTGGCGGCTGTCGGCATGTACATCTAGCTCCACTTCGAGTAAAGGCAATTCACAGAGTGAGGCCCGCGACCTCCCGTGCCCACATCGATGCCGGATTATACGCAGCGCTTCTGGCGTTTGTAAATGGAAAGCGCCGGCTGCCAGGCTCAATGTTTCTGGTATGCTTATATTAGGTCATGATACGTATAATTGTCTGCCAGGGTGCGGGCTGAACTGCTGTTGGCCGCTGTGAGCGTGCTCATGCTGTCCTATGTGATCGTGTTCCTATTCGGTGCCGTCATCGGCAGCTTTCTGAACGTCTGCATCTATCGATTGCCGCGCGAAAAATCAGTCGCATGGCCGGCCTCTCACTGCCCAGCCTGCCGGCAGCCGATCGCGGTCTACGACAATATTCCGATTCTGAGTTATCTGATCTTGCGGGGACGATGCCGCAGATGCCACACCCTCATCTCAATCCAGTATCCGTTGGTGGAGGCGGCGAATGCAATCGGGTATGTGGCGGTCTTTTGGCTGTTTGGATTTACCGGGGTAGCCTGTGTATATGCTGGACTGCTCTCTGCCTTGATCGTCATTACGGGCACTGATCTGTCGCACACGATGATTCCCGATGCGGTGACGATACCGGGCATAGTCATCGGCCTGGTCTGTGCCGTTGTGATCCTGCCCATCGGCGTGATGGACTCCCTGCTTGGTGTCGCCCTGGGCGGAGGGCTCCTCTGGATCTTGGCTTGGGCCAGTCCTTATGTCTTTGGAAAAGAAGGCATGGGGGGAGGAGATATCAAGCTGATGGCCATGGTCGGCGCATTCATCGGATGGCAGCCGGTGTTGTTGGCCATTATGATCGGATCGTTTCTTGGCTCCGTTGTCGGTGTTGGGCTGATCGCCGTCGGAATCATGCGCCGTGATCAATATATCCCCTTCGGTCCCTTCCTCGCCGCCGGCTCATTGCTCGCGCTGCTGTTTCATCAGCCGCTGCTTGACTGGTATTGGTCCTTGATCGCCATTCCTCAGTAAGGCCAGCAAACTGGCTGTCAGTGCCATGTTCCAGGCATTTGTGACGCTGCTGTTCTGTATCCGAACAGATGTGGGACTGTATCTGATTTGGGACAGTTCACAATTGTACCTACCCGCCAGCCGCCGTGTAGTTTGGTGTTGACGATCCCCTTCGACTGAGTCGTTTCTGGAAATCCTGACATATTTCCGTGTGGTTTTGAGCGTAAGCCCCTGCCGACTGTCCCTCGTGGGAGGCGTGAGGCCACAACGGCATGGAAATTGGAATCGCTCTACGCGCTCGACGAAAGGAGTGGGTATGCGTGAACGTGGTGTGAGCCTTGTGGAGTTGTGTGTCGTGCTGTCGGTCGTGGCTGTTGTGATGGGGCTTAGTGTGCCGGGGTGGGCGGCGTTGGTGGCAAAACATCGGCAACGTGCGACGATTGCGGAAATTGCGTCTGAATTGCGCATGGCCAGGCAGTTGGCGATGGCGCGGCACGAGCGTGTTCGAGTGGTGGTGAATGCCGAGCAGTCCGAATTGCGCACGGAATGCATGGACTGTGAACGGAGCGCACTGCGTCGTTATGAGTTCGGGCGAACAGGCACGGTGGTCGACTCGATGAGTACGCAGCCTGAAATTGTCTTTCAGCCCAGTGGTCGTTCGGCAACAGCGACGACCATGGTGTTGGTCGATTCTCGGCGAGCGAGGCATCAAGTGACGGTGAGTCTCACGGGACGGGTGGTCGTGTCATGAACGACGTGACTGTCGGGACGACGAGGGCGCGAGCGTTGGTGACGCAAGCGGACGGATTTACGCTGATCGAGAGTATGGTGGCGCTGGTGGTGCTCTCCATCGGGGTTATCGGGACGATCGCGATGTGCGAGTGGGCGCAACAGGGTCTTCAGCGTGGGGCGTTGACGACGACGGCGTTAGCCTTGGCGGAATCGAGGGTGGAGGAGAAGCGTAGCCTGCCGTGGGAACAGTTGCTCACAGATGATCTCGATCAAGACGGCAGGGCGGAGTCGGTCATGCGTGATGACGGGTCGCAGGAAGACACAGTGAATGGAGACGGGATTTTTACCGGAAGTATGACGCGCTCGAATATTCGGCTGGTGTGGACGGTGGAGTTCAATCGTGGCACGCAACCTGGCACCGCGAGTCTGGCGACGATCGAAGCACGTGCGCTCTTTCGGACGTTGAGCGGGCATGACCGGGAAGTGCGGGTTCGTACGATTCGCGCCAATCCTCGCTATGTCGGTCTGTCGGGGCTCTCATGAGGGATTCTACGATGGCACGGCCGAGCGTATCCGTGCGTGGGGCCGTGAATCCGAGGCTCGGCTCGACCGGGGGAAGTCTGATCGAACTGCTGATTGCTTTGGCGATCAGCAGTGTCGCGATCTCTGCGGCGATTCAGGCCTTCTCGGTCTATGGTCTTCGATTGAGTTCGCAACATGGCACGATGATCACAAATCAGGAGCTGCGGCTCGGGATGGACGTGTTGTGTAGTGAGCTGCGCCTGGCGGCGAGCGGGCTGTTGGGTGGCGAGGCCCCGTTTCTCAAAGCCGACGTCGAAGAAGCCGAGTTCTTTGCCAACCTGAGCAGTTCCGCGACCATCCTGACCCAGAATGCAGACCCCGGTCGGCAGGATGTGGTGGTAGAAGATGGGACGGATTGGCCACGGGGAAAGCAGGTCGTGATGTGTTCAGCGGCGCACTGTGCCTGGAATCAATTGGCGGCTGACGGTCGGAAGCACACGCTGACGCTGGCAACGCCTCCTGCGGAACAGTTCCAGGCTCGGAGTGCGGTGTTCCTACTGAATCGCGTGCGCTATTACCTCAAGCCCCAAGGGGATGGAACGGGCCGGTTGATGCGTGAAGTGGATGGCGGAGTGAGTACGCTGTTGAGCGACGTCCGTGGCTTTCAGCTGCGGTATTTCGATAGGCGTGGACGTGAGACGGAAGATGCGCGGGAGGTGGTGCGGGTACATGTGACCATCGAGATGGGAATGCAAAGATTGACGCTCTCGAGGGATATCGCGATTCGGACATAATTAGGAAGAGAGAAGAGGAAGATGAACACGAGGAACGCGCGGCGCAGTATGGGCATGCGACAGGATGAACGGGGTATCGCATTATTGGCGGTGCTGATGGTGGTGTTTTTGCTGACGTTGTTGGGGATGACTTCCATGCATCTAGCAGGGCAGGAGCTTGTCGGTGCAAGTGTCCTGCAGGAGGAGCGTCTTGCTCATCACGCCGCGGAATCGGCCGTTGATGTCGTGATGGGCTGGTTCCACGATCCTTCGCTTGTGCCACAGGAGGTCGGCACACGATGGTTCACGAAGCGATTCGTCAACGCGCAGGGCGATCCTTCCTATTTTGATGCGCAGGGGCGTGCGCAATTTGTGGGAACGGAGGCACAGCCCGACATGCTCTTCGATGCAGCCAATCCTCAACACGACCGGATACTGAACGATCCTCAAACAGGATGGTTCAAGTCTCTCAAGGGGCTGGCGAAGATTCTCAAGCTGCGAGTGTACGGAGCGACACGCCCCGGTTTGCTTTGTACGGTTGAGGTGACCGCCGGGGCTGGCCAGGCTTCCCGGGTGACGAAGACGGTGTCCGTAGAGTTCGGCGCCTATGCGGTACCGGCCCTGCATGCCGCTTTGCAGAGCGGTGCAGTTGGTCATCAGCCTGTCGAACCGAACCCCGGAGTTGTGTCTGCCCACTGGGGGGAGGTGATCGTTCGTGGATCGGCTCATTTTCCAAAACCAAGCGAGATGCCGGTGCAAAGCGCTCTCGCGCCGGTGACGGGGCAGGCCTATGACGAGATGGGGCCACGTGCTGATCGCTGGCTCACGATCAGGATCGGGGGAGAAGCGTTTTTTGCCACCCTTCCTCTCGAAGCATGGCCTGATGTCCCGCTGAATATCCACGCGCATCAAGAACCCATTCCCGGTGTGAAGGTGGATCAGTGGGACTATGCATCGTTAAAGCGAGTGGCCATGCAGTTTGGCCAAGTGTATGGGATCGATCGGGAGGGCCTGTTGTATCCGGGTGGTGTGGTTCAACCTGGATTGGGACGACCTGCATCGGAGGTGTTCGCTTCACGGGGACCGGGAGACCATCGGGGCCTCGTATTTGTAGACACGCTGGATGGGATGCCGCCCCGTCTCGATAACCTGGGCTCGATTGTGCTTGATCAGGACTATGCCGAGGGCATTTTTATTGTGAATGCTCATGTGTTTTGGAAGGCGAGTTCGACGGGAAAAACCGTTCCAGCTTTGAGTCCTCCGCCGGATGGCCAGCAGTCATTCGGAGCAAGAATTCCGGTGCAATTGTCAGGCATTCATCTCCAGGGTGTGCTGTATGCGGCAGGTGACGTGCGGTATGCGGGACACGTGAAGGTGTACGGCGGAGTGGTAGCAGAGGGTGCGATTGTGGATGGAGCCAATGGGTTAGGCGCCTTGGAGGTCTGGTACAACCACGATCTTCGTGAGGGGTTGGTGCAGGGGCTGCCACTGGTATTCGTCGCGCCTGGCAGCTGGCAGCCCAAAGCATAACAACCTGCGGGCGCCCAAGTTCTTGTCAGGGGGGCGTCTCCGACAATCATGAGGAAGGAACTACTGCGATGATCCGCTCAACTGTGTGTGCACTGCCGTGCGGTGACATGAATCAAGGGGCCACATCTACACAGGGGACGCGCCGCCTTGGCCGGTATGACCAGCTCGTCCGACAGGGATTTCTTCGGCAAGAGGAACTGGCGGTCAGTGTGTCGGAAGCAGCTCGTAAACGGCTCGACGCGGCCACGTTTCTCATGGATCGGTATCGCATTCCCAAACCGGCCATCGGTGCTGCGCTGGCGGAATTCTATCGTTGCCCGTTTCTTGACGATGATGAGCGCATGGTCGTCGACCGGGATTTGTTGAAGAACCTGAGTTTCGATTATCTCCGCATGAATCATTGGATGCCGCTTCGACGCCAAGGCACGGGAGTCGAAGTGTTGATCGACGATCCTCACGATGCCGACAAAATCCTTGATGTGCGTCGGGCGTTTCCGGGACAGGCCATTTCTTACCGCGTGGGCTTGCGAGCGGACATTGAGCGTGTTCTCGGTACGGCGTCCGGGCGCGAAGTCGGCGATCCGATTACCGACATCCTCGGTGAACTGGTGAGCGAAGCGCAGTTGGAAGAGCAGCAGAATGCGACGATCGCAGCGATCACCGAAAACGATTCCGCCATCGTTCGGCTTGCGAA
Source organism: Nitrospira sp. (assembly GCA_016788885.1). Classification (NCBI taxonomy): domain Bacteria; kingdom Pseudomonadati; phylum Nitrospirota; class Nitrospiria; order Nitrospirales; family Nitrospiraceae; genus Nitrospira; species Nitrospira sp. The sequence continues at coordinate 81,563 of JAEURX010000013.1, forward strand.
TCAGATCATTGCGGAGGCGTATCGGCGCGGGGCATCCGATATCCATATCGAGCCCTATGCCGACCGCAAGGAAACGGCGGTGCGCTTTCGTGTCGACGGCACATGCTTCACCTATATGAAGATTCCGGCCGCGTATCGCCGGGCAATCGTATCCCGCGTGAAAATTATGGCCAGCCTGGATATTGCCGAGCGGAGAAAGCCTCAAGATGGGAAGATTCGATTCAAACTGACCACCGGGCAAGAGATTGAATTGCGAGTCGCGACACTGCCTACGGCAGGGTTTAACGAAGATGTGGTGATTAGGCTCCTGAGTGCCAACGGGCCTCGGCGTCTCGAAGAGCTCGAGTTCAGTGATGAGACCCGTCGATTGGTTGGCGCGTTGGCTGAGAAGCCGCACGGAATTGTGTTGTGCGCAGGGCCGACAGGCTCAGGGAAGACCACGACCTTGCATGCCATCCTGGCGTCCATCAATACGGACGAACGCAAGATTTGGACGGCGGAAGACCCGATCGAAATTACACAGGACGGATTACGGCAGGTGCAGGTGCATCCCAAGATCGGCCTGACGTTTGCCACTACCATGCGGGCGTTTTTGCGGGCGGATCCGGATGTGATTATGATTGGAGAAATGCGGGACAAGGAAACGGCGGATATTGCCATTGAAGCGTCCCTGACGGGGCATCTGGTCTTCAGCACCATTCATACGAATAGCGCAGTGGAAACGGTCGTGCGATTGCTCGATTTGGGCTGTGATCCGTTCAATTTTTCTGATGCCATGCTGGGTGTGTTGGCCATGCGGTTGTGCAAACGCATCTGTCCTCATTGCCGTGAAGCGTACGAGCCGACCCGCGACGAATATGAGGAGTTGGTTCACGCGTTCGGAGTCGAAGAGTGGGAGCGCAGCCACCCTGCATGTCAGACGACGCCCACCTTGTATCGTGGGCGTGGATGTGAGGCATGCAATCAAAGCGGCTATCGCGGCCGGGTGCCCATCCATGAACTCATGGTGGTCTCTGATCGCATGAAGACGCTCATTCAGACACGAACGCGCACCGGCGAATTGTTAGCCCTGGCGAAGCGTGAAGGCATGAAGACTTTGCTTCAGGATGGGATCGAAAAAGTCCTGCAGGGACTCACGACCTATAAGCAGGTTCGAGCGGTTGCCATCAAATAGCCCATTCCCATCCTGTGCAACGACACGTTGTTTTCCGTTAAAGGTTGTTCCTTTTCAGGAATCGTCAAGATGTAATCCGACCACGCTGAACTGGGCTACAGGTTGTCGGGGAAGCCCCCGCTGCTCAACCTGCACGTTTTCTCCAGATGGGCTCGTGAGCACCCGTGTCACTTCGATTTCTGGCCAGTCTCCACGAACAAGATCGCAAACGTCTCGACAAAAATTGTCATCTACTGGACCTCGGAGCGCTCGGAATTGTACGCCTGGCTCCGAGAGCGGGACAGATAAATCAAAGAGTTATGTGATGTGGAGGGTGTGTCGCAATCGGCATAGCACTTGCTCATCTGCCTGTCGCTATGTGTAGCCGCCGCTACCAGTCAAGAACTGTCGTTGCCTGCTCGCAGGCGGGCTTTACCCTGATCGAAGTGATGATCGCGGTCGCGATCGTAGGCATCCTGGCCATGGTTGCCGTGCCGAACTATCTCCAATGGAATGCGCGCTATCAGCTGAAGCAAGGCACGACAGAATTGGCGGGCAGTCTGAATCTTGCCCGTATGGCAGCGATGAACCGCAATCTTGCGGTGACGGTGACGCTCACGCTCGTATCCGGAAGAGTGAATGTGGATTTCGGGGGCGCGCTCGCGCCCATCCTCCTGCCTCAGGCGATTGTTGGATTTACCGGCGGTCCGACGGTGCAATTCACGAGGCAAGGGCTGAGCGGGTCAGCGGCGAACGTGCCCCTCACCTTAGTCTCACAGCAGGGAACAGTGTACTCCCTAGTTATCACACCGGCAGGCAAAGTGAATTGGTGTGCGCACGCGACCTGTCCCTAGAGGCTGACTAACGCGCATGGAAACAGACAAACAACAATTCGCTTCCGCAGCGTGTCTCCAACGAGGATTTACTTTGTTGGAAGCCATGGTTGCGGCAGGAGTGCTCTCCGTCGGGCTGTTGGGTTTGGCGGGATTGTCGGGGATGTCGTTGGGGAAAAATGTCGATGCGAACGACATGTCCCGCGTGACAAACCTCGCGGCGGATATGGCAGAGCGCATTCAGAGCAACCGGCAGCGTGTGCTCGATTACAACGGGACGGCGACGAATGCAGCCTGTACACAGAGCGTCAGTACACAACGTATGGCCTGGGGCGACTGTGTGCAATGGTCCACGTTGGTAGCGAACTCGGGCCTGTTGACGGCCGTTGGCACAGTGGCCGTAACGCGGCTTGATCCGGATCCTGTTGCGAACCCTGTCACGATGAATCGATTTTTGGTCACGATCACGATGAACTGGCAAACCAGACGGAATGATGTGAGTACCGTTCGCAACAAGACGGCTTTGTTCACCACGATCGTTGCGCCTGAATAAAGAGAGTCTGGGGGCAAGACTATGCGCCGACTACGAGAAAACCAGCAGGGCTTCACGCTCGTGGAGTTGATGGCGGCGGTGTTGATCACGGTGATCATCGTTGCGGCGATGATGACGACGGTCGTGACATCGAATCGTGCCAATGTCGTGAATAGTCAGGTAGCCGACACCCAGCAGAATGTGCGGCTAGCAATCGATCTGTTGAGTCGCGACATTAAGCTGGCGGGTTTCAATTACAACGCCACCGATCCAGCCACCACCGCGGTGGGGGCTTGTAATGCGACCATCGGCGCCGTGACTTGGCCGGTCGGCCTGCTTCCACAGGACCAATCGCCCAATGCCGCAGATACTGGCCCTGATGGTGTGTCGATGGTGCTCCCGGTGCTCAATGCCGGGTGGACCCTCACGGCGATAGCCGGTGGTACGGCCAATGCGTCCTCTTTGGACAATTCGATCACTCTTTCAGCGGCCGCGATCACCGAAATGAGCGCTCGGGGCCTGGCCGTCAATTCGACCATTTCGATCGGGGGCGCTCTAACAAAGACCGTCAAAAGCATCACTGCAACGACCATCGGTTTCGGCGCCGGGAATAACGTGACCGGACAGTTTCCCATCGGCACACCCGTATATTTGCTGCAATGCGTCCGTTACCAAATTATTGCCAACACGCCGGCGACCTGCGGGAGCGATGCCCCCTGTCTGGTTCGAGACAATGTACCGCTCGTCGATGGCGTGGAAGACCTGCAAGTCACGTATGCCTGCGACGGATGCAACCAGGTGGCGCCGAATCCCCAGGGTGCGGACGGAATCATCGACGATCAAGATGGCTCCTCATCTGGCGGCATTCCGACATTTTCGCAAGGGGACTTTGTCTCCAACGGATCTTGGGCGATTTCGCCCAGGACACCGGACAAGATCAGAATGGCGCAGGTGAGCCTCGTCGTCAGGCCGACGAAGGCGGACGACGGTCTTGATGAGAAGGGGACGAAAGCCGTCAACACGACGGGGCCGGTCATTGTCGGGGATCACGATCCCTCAGCAGACGCAGGCTATGACGCGCAGGTCTATCAGCACCAACGCAGGCGGGTGGTGATCCGTACGATCCAGCCAAGGAACCTGTAATGAGAAGAGTCGCAATGAACGTGCCGCAAGCATCCATGACACGAGACGTGAAAGACGAGATACGCATGACAGGACAGCAAGGCATCGCATTGCTGACAGTCATGCTGATGTTACTGATTCTGTCTATCCTCGGTATTGCCTCGATCACCGTCACGAGCATGGAAAACCGGATGGCCGGGTTTTTTCGCACGACCGAAGCCGTCGTGGCGGCAGCCGATTCCTGTGAAGGCCTCGGGGTGAACATTATTCAGCAAACGCTCTCCGGGCCAGGAATCCTTCCAACAGCATTCGTTGCGCCGACGGGACCTGTACCTTCCGCCAATGCCACCATTCTCTGGGATGAGATAAATGGCTTCGGGCCGCTTCCGTCACCCGCGCCACCGGGAACATTGGCTGAAAACTATGCGGACTCTGCGGCATCGGAACCTAATTTTGTCATGACCAACATTCCAGGATTTACGGTCAACGGCGACATTGATCGCCTCTATAGCCATCCCAAAGCCGCACAAGGCAGTGGGCAGATTTCAACGGAAAACGTCTATCGCATTACTTGCACCGCGACTAACGCGGCGACCGGATCGAGTAGTACGGTGATGTCAGTCTATGGGTGTTTAGTCGGCGACACCTGTGTGAAAAAAGTCAACTGAGGGGAGAGAGGTCATGATTCGCACGATTCTCCTTGGAATAGTCGGGCTGGTGATGCTGGTGCCAGTTGGATCGGATTCGGTCTATGCCGACACTGAGCAGAGCCAGGAGGCGATGCTGTTTTCGACGGTCGGGTTTCAGTCCGGTGTGATTAATGAGGTGCAGGGCTCAACGATTCGGATCGACGGGCGGACCTATGTGTTGAAGGCCACAGTGGTGGTCGTGACCCATAAGGGCCAGCCCTTGGAACTGGAGCGAATCATCCCGACCTCGCTCGTCAAATTTCATCTGAAAGAAGGCCACATCGACAAGATGATGGTCACCCTGCCGCAATAGCGCATGAAAGGTCTTGTCTCAACTCGTAGCCACACCATGGTGCTGTTGTCCTGTTTGAGATGAGGAGGAAGCACGCATGAATCGCCGAACGTTTGCCTCGCTGATCATTCTTGCTGGTGGTCTCAGTGCCGGTCTGTTTAGCTCCGGCGATGCGGCAGCCGTCGTCTCGAATGCGGATTACACCGCGGTGCCACCCTTTGTCTCAAGCACAACGACGCCGAATATCATCATCCTGATGGATAATTCCGGCAGTATGAGTAATCGTGCCTGCGAATCCACCTCCTGTGGCACATTAGCGGATGGAAGCACCTCCACCTCCACGACATGGACCAATACCACCCGTTATTCAGGCTACTTTGATTCCCTCAGTTGCTATACCTACAACACGACTGACAAGAGATTTGAAAGTGCCACCGCAAAAGCATACGTGTACACGGCTTGTTCGACGACGGAATGGGATGGCAATTTTTTGAATTGGGCGACACTGCGCCGGTTTGATGCGGTGAAACGGGCGATGATCGGCGGAGATTGTTTCAGCACCAGGGCTGCGGATGGGACCTGTCCGACCAGCGGGACCCCGGCCCTCAAGACCGTTCGGGCGCAAGCTTCGGGGCTGAACAATGAACGAGCAGATGTCAATTATGGAGGCGGGACCGGAGCCAATACCTATGTGGGACGTATTCCGTTGGCCGATCGAGGCAGTAATAAGGACCCCATATCGATTCATGTCTCGGATGCATATTTCTGCGTTGAGGACGATACAAACTTCAACAGCAACTGTGGCGATTCTTATAGTGTTCGTAAATACGAACTGAAGATCGGGTACTCGGTCGAGCCAACTGGCGTGATTCAACAGATCGGCAGCAAAGCCCGTTTCGGTCTGATGGAGTTTAAGTCCAGCAGCGAAGGGGCACGTATGCTGGTGAGCGCCGGATCGCGGCAGTCGATCGATTGGTCTGGTACGGGAGTCGAAACGTTCAATACAAATATGGCAGCGATGGTGGATGCGGTGCAGGAGTCTTACCCGTCGACGTGGACGCCATTGAGCGAGGCCCTCTATGAAACGGCGCGGTATACCGCTCAGATCCAATCTACCTTTGCGGCTGGGTATGTCTATCCGATCGCATTTTCCGGGGGCATTTCAAATGGTGTGAATTTCGCCACGAGCGGCGCCGGTTCTATCGGGACGAGTGAAATTTCGGCATTGGTTGGCACTGAAACCTGTCCTTCCGGGTATATCAGCAATGCCTGCGGGCGCGACCCCTATTTCTTCGGACAAAACCATACGCCGCCTTGGGCCTCGACGTCTCAGGTCGTGAATTGTTGTCGCACATTCGTCATCCTTTTTACGGATGGCGAACCGACGCAAGATCAAAGTATCCCTTCGGCGCTTCAGGATTATGCCCACGCCCATCACGGCCAGCACTGTAACGGCGCTGATGGGGCGGCACCGCCCAGACCAATCAATGGCACCTGCAATACCAATGCGGCGACACCGTTCAGCGATCTACTGGCAGAGCACAAGACTGACTACGCTGATAGCGGTAGTCACTACTTGGACGATGTAGCCTATTGGGCGCACACCAGCGATCTGCGTCCTTGTAGTGGAGCGAGTGATGGTACGATTGCTGGGTTATTGGTGACCGGACATTGCATCGCCGGGACGCAGAACCTGACCGTGTATTCGTTTTTTGCCTTTGGCAACATGAATGGCCGAGGAATTCTCGCGCAAACCGCTCGGCTGGGCGGATTTGAGGATGCGAACGGCGATGGGATCCCGCAGACCTCGGAGTGGGACAAAGAGAACAATTTGACCGGGGCCTCCACTCCCGACGGCATTCCTGACGCCTATTTTGAATCCTCCAATGTCGATGACCTCCAGGACAAATTGCTGGCCACCATCGCGAGTATTCTCCGGCGGAGCGCCTCCGGATCTTCCGTGTCCGTGCTCGCGACCGCCTCGACCGGAGAAGGGGCCTTGTACCAATCGTACTTCTATCCCAGCACTATCGAGCCTTCGACGCTGAGTGATGTGAAATGGACAGGGTATACGCAGGCACTGTTCATCGACACCTTCGGCAACACTCGTGAGGATACGAATCAAGATGGCCGCCTCGACTATAAGGTCGACAAAATCATTAAGACACGCTTTGATTCACTTTCCAACTCGGTCAAGGTCGATAAATATGTCGATACGGACGGCGACGGCTTACCGAACGATCAGAATAGCGACGGTACTGTGACGTTGGCGGACTGTAGCCCCTGCGGAAACGTGCTGAGCGATATCCTGCCCATTTGGGAAGCCGGCAAACAGCTGGCCTTGAGAGATGCGTCGACTCGTAACATTCTGACGTGGGTCGACTCCGACCATGATGGAGTGGTTGACTCCGGTGAACAGATGGCGTTTTCAACGGCGAACGAGCCGACACTTCGTCCGTATTTACGTGCTACATCGAGCACGGAAGGTACCAAAATCATCAACTTTGTGCGTGGATGCGATGCCACGACGTGTATCGAGCAGGCGGCGACCAGAGATCGCCGTCTCCAGGTCCCGCCCGGAAGCAGTACGCTCAAGGTGTGGAAGCTCGGCGATGTGATTCACTCGACGCCGACCGTGGTGGCCGGACCCAAAGACCGGCACGATGCGATTTATGGAGACCAGAGTTACGCGGCGTTCTTGCAGAAATGGTACAACCGCAGGCAGGTCGCCTATGTCGGGGGCAACGACGGCATGCTGCATGCGTTCAACGCCGGGTATTACCATCCCGGTGACGACACGAGCGCCTCTGCCCCTGCCAGCACTACTGAGCACGGCTGGTTCACCACGGCTCCTGCAGACAACTCCACGGGTGCGCCATTAGGAGAGGAGTTGTGGGGATTCGTGCCCTATGAACTCCTGCCGCAGTTAGAGTTTCTGAGTCGAGCGGATTATCAACATACCTATTACGTCGATTTGCCGCTCAAGGTAGCCGACGTGCGGATCTTTACCGCCGATACTGATCATCCCAACGGTTGGGGTACCATCCTCATCGGCGGGTTCAGAATGGGAGGAAGCTGCGGTGCTTGTACTGCAGGTAGCGGTGCGCCGCCGATGACCGTCAATATCAGTGGAACCAACTACAATTTTTACAGCGCGTATTTCGCGATGGATATCACGAACCCCGACAGCCCCAAACTGTTGTGGTCGTTCAGCAGTGCCGATTTGGGATTGTCGACCAGTGTCCCGGCGGTGGTCCGCGTGAATCCCGGGGCTGATGCCAAAGCCAGCAATACCAATGCAAAGTGGTACATGGTCGTCGGATCGGGTCCGACCGGCTATGACGCGAGCGTGGCGCAAGGCGCCAAAGTGTTTGCCATCGACCTTTCGACAGGACCCGGAAGCAGCAATAGCCTGGTGACTACGTATTCCATAGGCTCATGGGACTCGTATATCGGAGATATGACGGCCTTTGATCGAGACCTCGATTATCGTCATGACGTCGTCTACTTCGGGCGAGTGATTAACGATGGCGTTCCCCCATGGAGAGGAAAGATCTATCGCTTGACGATGGGTGCTGGGGGAGCCACGTCGAAGTTCGGCACCGTGACGAATCCTGCGCAGTGGGGGATCGCGTCCGGGAGTGCCCGGGTGCCGACGGAAATGTTAGACACGTTTGCCTCCGGAGCGGAGATGGGGCCGGTGGCGAGCGCTCCCTCCGTGACGACCGATGACGCCGCGAATGTGTGGGTGTTTGTCGGGAGCGGACGCTACTACAGCAAGTCCGATAAGACGGACACATCCATCCAGTATTTTGTCGGTATGAAAGATTCCGTGCTCAATGCCGGATGCAACCAATCAAGCGGTATCACCAACTGTATGGACAATGATCTTGTAGATGTATCCAATGCCACCGTCTGTGTAGTGGGTGTCGGCGACTGCGGCCTGGCAAGCGGTACCAATCAGGTGTCCGGTGTGACCGGCGCAACCACCTTTACGGGACTGATCGGCCTCGTCCAGAGCAAGGACGGGTGGGTCACCAGGCTGGTCGAGCCTGCTAACCCGCCGACCAAGCCTGCTCCGTATGGCATCGGCGAGCGGGCGGTGAGCAGCCCGACGGTCTTCGGAGGAGTGGTATTTTTCCCCACGTTTATTCCGACCAACGACATCTGCGTCTCCTCAGGAACCAGCCGGCTCTGGGCGTTGTTTTACAAGACCGGAAGCGCCTATCAAGAGCCGATTATCGGTACGACGGCATCGGGCACGAATCAGATCGTGAATAAATTTGCCTCCCTCGGAGAGGGATTAGCATTCGGTGTGGTGGTTCACATGGGGTCCGGCGGGGACGGTGGCAGTCCGTTCGGGTTAAAGATCCAAAAAAGCACTGGCGAGTTGGATGACTGCACCAATGCCTGCGGCTCTGGTGGTCCTAAAGTTGCGATCGATCCGCGGAGTAGATTTTTCTCATGGACAAACCAGTGAAGACCGCCGTCTTGCGAACTATCCTCCCACCCTCTCGCCTGCCGTTGCTGGCCTTGGTGGCGGTTGCATGCTGGGGTTGTTCTTCCTCACCCCAGGATGGATCGGTTGTGAGTGGGGCAACCAAGAATAACCATGCCCCTGTCGTGAGGCTCGTGACGATTGTCCCCACCCCTCTCATACTCGCCGGTTCCATCACGGCACATGTGATGGCGGATGACCCCGACGGGACGGAGCCCACGAAACGATTTCAGTGGATCGTCAATGGCACTCCTGTGTTGGGTGCAACCGGCCCTGAATTGGACCCGGTCCATGCGAAGCGAGGAGATCAGGTCGCGCTCGAAGTGGTGGCCGCGGACGGCGAGTCGGAGAGTGTTCCCTATCGCACGGCTCCGGTTCTTGTCGTGAATACGCCCCCAATCGTGTCACATGTCACAGTAGAGGCAGATGCGTCCGGCAAGGGTAGTCGGGTTGTTGCAAAGGTTGATGCCATCGATCCTGATCGAGATGAGATTCATTACAGCTACCGCTGGTGGCAAAACGACAAGCAGGTCAAAGAAGGCGAAGAAGGCGTCCTCGACACGACTGGATTCGGCAGGAAAGATGTGGTGGTGGTCGAAGTGACGGCGCGGGATCAAGAGACGGCCGCCGCGCCTGTTCGGTCAACTCCAAGTGCATTGGGCAATTCACCCCCGTTGATTGTTTCGAATCCGTCGGCGTTGACGAATCGGGAGCAGTACGAATATGTGGTCCAGGCCACGGACGTCGATGGAGACACGGTCACCTATGGTCTGGAAACAGGGCCACCGGGAATGACCATCGACAAGTCCAGCGGGCAGGTGATCTGGAAGGTCATGCCGGGTGTGCCTGGAACTCATCGAGTCAAGGTCACGGCGGAGGACGGACAGGGCGGGATAGCCTGGCAGGAATTTGAATTGTCTATTCCCTCGACAGCCCAGTCATCGGCGCAGCCATCGCCTCAAGGCTAGCCAATTCCTGGCGCCTCGACCGATCCCCCCCACGCAGATCTTTCCTCCGATCTTGTCCAGGCTTTCGCCGTTTGTTAGAATTGTACTATCGCCTCGGCGAAAGGAGTTCTCGACACCGGCGTGCGCAAGATCAAACTACGGGAAGGCACAAACACTGCGGTCCTCTTTGGACACCACGACCGCCACCTCAAGCTGATTGAGGAGGAGTACGGCGTGCGATGTTCGGCTCGAGGCGAAGAAGTCACGGTCGAAGGGATGCCTGAGACCGTGAAGCAGGCCGAACGGGTTCTGAACGAACTTGCCGCGCTTACGAATGAAGGCTACGAACTCAGGTCCGATGATATCAGTCACGCCCTGACCGCCCTGCGCCACAACCAGGACGCCTCGCTCAAAGAACTGCTCTTCAGTGCCTCTCCGATCGTCACCAGAAAGCGCTTCATCGTTCCCAAGACCCCGACACAGAAGCACTATCTCGAAGCCATCGAAAAACACGACATTGTGATCGGTATCGGTCCTGCCGGTACGGGTAAGACATACCTCGCCATGGCCATGGCCGTGAGTGCGCTGATGAAAAAGGATGTCAGCCGCATCATCCTTGCCCGCCCCGCGGTCGAGGCCGGAGAAAAATTGGGGTATTTGCCCGGAGACATGTATGCCAAGGTGAATCCGTATCTGCGTCCGCTGTACGATGCACTGTTCGATATGATGGACATGGAACGGGCCAATCGTCTCATTGATCGAGGAGATATTGAAATCGCTCCTCTGGCGTTTATGCGAGGACGTACGCTGAACGACTCCTTCGTGATCCTGGACGAAGCGCAGAACGCCACCGCTGAGCAAATGAAGATGTTCCTGACCCGCCTAGGCTTTCACTCCAAAGCCGTTGTGACGGGGGATATCACGCAGATCGACTTACCGTCGGATCGCGTGTCAGGTCTGATTGAAGTGCGGGAGATTCTTCAGGGCATTACCGGGATCGAGTTTGTCTATTTCGATGAGAGAGATGTCGTTCGGCATCGTCTCGTTCAAGAAATCATCAAGGCCTACGACCGCCATTCCGTCAGTCCGACGAATCTTTCCCCCTCGCGAAAGAGTGAACCTTCCAAAGGGCCGTCACGCCAAGACGCCAAGGCGTCTGGCTCGAATCCGTCGCCAGCCGGTTCCTGGGGCCAATCCCACTAATGCCCGTCGTTGTCGGCATGCGCCTTCGGAGGCAGCGTCTCCGCCTTGAGGTGCTGACCAAGCTCGCCAGTCGTATTCTTCAGTCCATCGATGAATCCGAGGCCGTGCTCAGCCTTGAAATTGTGGGCGACGTTCGGATGCGTCGGCTCAATCGAACGTTTCGTCATCGGGACAAGACGACCGATGTCCTCGCATTCGCGACGCGAGAAGGCCCGGGACCGCCGTCAGCACTGCTCGGAGATGTGGTGATTTCCTTGCCGCAGGCGCTCCGGCAGTCTCGTCACCATGAACGAGGGGGCGACTATGAATTGGTGGTGTTGCTGATTCACGGGATTCTCCATCTGTGCGGCTACGATCATGAGCGGAGCGAGCGGGAGGCGAGAAGAATGCGTCGGCGCGAGCAGGCCGTGCTCCGCGCGATTGGACGAATCCCGAGGTTATTGGTGTCCGGAGATTCAGATCGGGTATGATGCACGGCCTGACAGTCTGGGCGTGCAGTGTCCGGGCAGAGAGACCATGAGGTGAGCAGTGGGTTGGATTCAGAAACTCAGCGAGGGACTTTCAAAAACACGCGATGCGGTGACCGGGCACCTGGATCGACTTCTCGGGCGCGCGGCTGACCCGGCTCTTCTGGACGAGTTGGAAGTCGCGCTCATCAGCGCGGATCTAGGCATGCCGGTTGTGGAACGTGTCATGGAACGCCTGCGCGCACAGATGCGCGGGGGAAATTTTTCCGCTGCCGAGAAGGTGCGGGAGCTGCTGCGGCAATCCGTCCTCGACATTCTGCTTCCCACACAAGCGGCGTCGATCGACCGACTCATCGCACAGGGGCCGCGCCCGTTTGTGATTCTGGCTGTGGGGGTCAACGGGGTGGGGAAGACCACCACCGTGGCCAAGCTGACCCAGCGGTTTCGCCAACAGGGTAAGACCCCTCTCCTGGTTGCCGCGGACACGTTTCGTGCGGCAGCGATCGATCAGCTCCAGGTGTGGGCGGACCGCACCAAGGTGGACGTGATTCGTCATCGTCCCGGCGCTGATCCGGCGGCCGTGGCCTACGATGGGATTACGGCTGCGAAGGCGCGAGGGGTCGACGTCGTGCTCATCGATACCGCTGGGCGGCTGCACACCAAAACGAACTTGATGGATGAGTTGCGGAAGGTCAAGCGTGTGGTCGCGCAAGAGTGCCCAGGCGCTCCCCATGAAGTCCTGCTCGTGCTGGATGCCACTGTTGGTCAGAATGCCATCGCCCAAGCGCGACAGTTTCACGATGCAGTCGGCGTGACGGGTATTGCCCTGACCAAGCTGGATGGAACGGCTCGAGGAGGGATCGTGGTTGCGATCGCTGATACCTTCAAGATACCGGTTCGTCTGATTGGCGTCGGGGAATCGGTGGAAGATTTGCAGGACTTTGACGCCAAGGCGTTTGTCGACGCCTTGTTCTAACCATCCCTGCCGAGGCGACGGCGGCTCCCGCCATCTCAAACGCTTTCGTTCAATTTCTTCTCATCCCGCGAGGGCCATGCTAGGCTGAGTCGACCGGGTTTGCTTGGGGAGAAGTCCCTAGGACCCGGCGTGGCATAGAATCGGGAGCCGCCTATGAGCACGCTATTGGTCATTGATGATGATCGGTTGCATTGCGACTTGTTGCAGATGGCGCTGGCGCGTCACGGGTATCAGGTCAGTACGGCGACCGGCGGACGCGAAGGGGTGGCTCTGTTCCGGCAACTCCGTCCGCTTGTGACCTTGCTGGACCTGCGTATGCCGGATATGGATGGGCTGGCTGTGCTCAAGGAGATACGAACCCTCGACCCCCGGGCTGGAGTGATTATGTTGGGCGGCGGCGCGACCGAGGAGTTGGAGAACCAGGCTCGAAAGTTACGCGTCACGGATTTCTTTCGAAAGGGCTTGTCCTTGGATGTGCTTATCGGTGCCGTGCATCGGGTGGCCCAGCAGGTTCGACGGGACGCGTCAGCTGCGGAGTCCCGGGCAAGCGAGGAGCCGGATGACGCCTCTGCGGAGCAGATTCTGGTGGTGGATGACGATGTGATGGCGCGTGAGCTGCTCGTTCGCTTTCTCAGTCTACGTGGCTATCGTGTGCGTGCGGCCAAGGACGGCCGTGAAGCCTTGCAGTTGGTCGAAGCATCAGCTCCTGATCTGGTGATCCTTGATCTCGTCATGCCGGAAATGAATGGCGTAGAGCTCCTGCGAGCGCTGGCCACGCGAGACTATGCCGGGCGGACGATCATTTTGAGCGGACATCAGAACGACCCGTTGCTGGCGGACGCCTGGGCGTTGGGCCCGCAGGAGGCGTTGGATAAGCCCATCGATTTGGAACGGGCCTTGATGGCTGTCCAGCTTGTGATGGTCTGTCGGGAGTGTTAATCTTCACGCTCCACCTTGTGGTGCCGGTGAAGAGTGAATCGGGTGTATCGTCTCCTCCGTGTCAGTGTGCTGGCTTTCTGCCTCGTGCCTGCGCTAGCAGTTGCTCAGCCTGTTTCCCGCACACCATCGATTGACCATCATCAACTGACCGTAGAATTGCGGCCGGACTCCCATCAGCTGATTGCGACAGATCGTTTGACCGTGAGCGGGGGAGCTTCCGGACAAGAGTTGGCGTTTTCCCTCGCGCCGGCGCTCGAACTCGAACGGATTGAGGATGTCACTCGCTGTCAGGACGCTTGCGAGTCGGCCCCTGAGGTCAGGTTCAGAAGAGCGCCTGCGGATGGTCAGACAGAGTTGTCGCGCGTCATCCTCTCACAACCGGCCGGCGATGCGGGGGGCAACCGGGTGCGGTTGCGATTTACTTACCGTGGCGTCGTCGATGATCCCCCTCGTGATCCCCGTCACCTGCGTTTCGTCACCCCCAGCGAGACATCCGGCCACATCGGCCCGGAGGGCGTGTACTTGAGCAGCGAAAGCCAGTGGTACCCCGACCTCGATGATTCGCTGGCGACGTATGACGTGAAGGTCAGCGTGCCGGATGGATGGGCCTCGGTCACACAGGGAACGGTCCAGTCGGATCCCACGCACTGGATCGTCTCTACCAAGAGCGAAGCCTTAACGGTGGTCGCCAACCGGTTTGTGGTGAAGACCCGTCCCTGGAAGGCACAATCCGGACAGGCCATTCTCCTGGCCACCTATCTCTTCCCGGACGAAGCGGCACTGGCCGATGAGTATCTCGATGCCTCGGCGCGCTATCTCGATGCCTATATTCCGCTGCTCGGACCCTATCCGTTTACACAGTTTGCGGTCGTCGAGAACTTCTTCTCCAGCGGTCTGGGCATGCCGTCGTTTACGCTGTTAGGCAGCGGAGTGATCAAGCGTCACTACACCCAACCCTACGCGCTGGGGCATGAAATCGTGCATTCCTGGATCGGGAATGGCGTCTTCAACCGGGTGAACCATGGCAATTGGGTGGAGGGGCTGACGACGTATCTATCCAACTACTATTACCATGAACTCGTGGGTGAGACGGTTCAGGCACGCGAGCAGCGTCGATTGATGCTGATGGGATTCGCCGTCTACGTTCGTCCGGGAGAAGAATATCCAGTCAACGCGTTCGCGCAGAAGCACGACGAAAAGGATAATGCTATCGGCTATCAGCAGTGCGCCATGGTGTTCCACGCGCTCCGACAGGAATTGGGTGAGGAGGCTTTCTGGCGTGGTGTAAGGCAGATCCCCGAGCGATACCTTGGCGCTGTGGCAAACTGGGCCGACCTCGAGCAGATCTTTCAGGATGCGGCCGGACGGAATCTCAGGTGGTTTTTTGCCCAGTGGGTTGAACGGGCCGGCGCACCGGACGTGGTGGTAGCGGGTGTCCGTGTGCAGCCGTCCCCTGGCCTATCGGGCGGGCAGGGTGGAGCTGAGGTGGTCGTGCACCTTGTTCAACGCGGTATGCCATACCGTGTGTCGACCGAACTGGAATTTGTGCTGCAAGAAGGCCGCACCCACCGCGCGCGGGTGCTACTGACCGAATCGCAGCAGGACGTCGTGGTGTCTGTGCCGGACCGGCCGCTGGCTGTGCGGATGGACCCTGAGGTCAATCTGTTTCGTCGCGTGGCCCGATCTGACATCGCCCCGATGTTGAATCTCTATGTGACGGATGCGCAACGGACCATCGTCGTGCCGCGGGCGGCCGCCGAAACCCCGGGGCCGTTCTCTGAGATCGTGCAACGCATTGTCGCACAGGAAGCCGCAAAGCCAGGCCCGGCGCGCACGACGGTGGCGTATGCGGGGGAAGAGTCGAGTGCTGCGCGCGCCGGATCCTGGCTGGTGCTGGGCGGCCCTCAGGAGAATCCGGCCGCCGCCGCAGTGGTGAAGCAGTGCCGCGATCACCTCCAGATGACCGACAAGGGCTTTTCTGTGGATGGAACGAGTTATGAAGGGCCAGCGATGGCACTTTTGGCCTCCTGCCGGCGCGATGATCACCCGGACAGCGTGGTGACCCTGCTGTATGGGGTGACGCCAGAGGCATTGGGGCGCGTGGCCCGGCTCTTGTTTTTTTACGGGTGGCAGAGTTATGTGGTATTTCGAGAGGGGACGGTCGTCGCACGGGGAGACTGGGAGGATATGATGAGTCCAGAGGTGCCAATTGAAACACGGTAATAGGGTCATTGCGGGGATGCTGGGATTGGTGCTCTTTTCCTCCGTGACGGTGTCGGCATGGGCAGAGGATTCGAAACAGGCTGCGCCGAAGCCGATGGCTGCTGCATCGGGTGAACGCCATCTGACCAATATCCGACAACTTACGTTTGGACGGCAGAATGCCGAGGCCTATTTTTCATTCAGCGGAGACAAACTCATTTTCCAGTCCACCAACAATTGGATGCGGGATACGTTTGCCGCGGCGATGTATCCGGCCGACATCCCCTTGGGCTGTTACCAAATGTACGTGATGGATCTCGGGAGTGAAAAGATTCGGATGGTCAGCACCGGCTCAGGCACCACGACCTGCGGTTACTTTTTCCCCGGCGACCGGCGGGTGCTGTATTCCTCCACGCATCTGCGGGGGCCAAACTGTCCTCCGAAGCCGAAGCGTGACGGTGGGGCGTACCGCTGGGCGTTGGACGACTATGATCTGTTTTCCGTCCGGATCGATGGGCAGGACCCTCAACGATTGACCAACACGCCAGGGTACGACGCGGAAGCCACGGTGTCCCCCAACGGGAAGACGATCGTCTGGACCTCCGTGCGCGACGGGGATTTGGAGATCTATGCGATGGATCTCGACGGGACTCACCCGCGGCGGCTGACTCATGAAGTGGGCTACGACGGTGGGGCGTTCTTTTCTCCCGACAGCAAGCGGATCGTCTATCGTGCCCAGCATCCCGCCAATCAGGAGGAATTGGATCAGTACAAGGGGCTGTTGGCGCAAAACTTGGTGGAGCCGGGCCGGCTCGAAATCTTTATCATGAACGCTGACGGGTCCGGTAAGCAGCAGGTGACGACCAATGGCGCCTCCAATTTCTCTCCCTACTTCCATCCCGATGGCCATCGCGTCATCTTCTCGTCGAATGTCGACACCCGCAACGAGGGCGGGCGACCGGAGTTTCACCTGTATCTCGTCAACGAGGATGGCGTGGGGCTGGAACGAGTGAGTTTCGGTGGAAAGTTCAACAGTTTTCCCATGTTCTCGCCTGACGGCAAACGTCTCGTCTGGGTGTCCGACCGGAACGCGAAAGAGCCGGGAGAATTCAACGTGTTCCTGGCCGACTGGGTTCCATGAGCGGATCGGGTGACGGGCAGGTTGCGTCGCCACCGGCGCAGCCTGAACCAGCACCGGATTGTCCGCCGGCTTCGGCCGTGACCCTCTCGGCGCTCGTGCTGCTTGGGTCGTTTGCCGCGCTGTTCTCTATCGACGTTCCCATCCTCAAGTTTCTCCGATCCCACAATTTGTCGGCACTCCAGTCGTTGGGTGATCTCGGCGAAAAACTCGGCAACGGCGGGACCCTTATCACCATCAGTCTGCTCCTGTTAGGCGTCGGATATGTTCTCAAGCGCCAGGCGTGGATGCGAGTGGCGCTGGATAGCCTGCTGGCGCATGGTGTGGTGGCGCTCGTGGTGAACAGCCTCAAGCATATCATCGGCCGTCCGAGGCCGCGCTTGACGCATTCGGATGGGTGGCACTGGTGGCCCTCGTTACAGTCGGGGTTGGATTCGTTTCCCTCGGGCCATACCTCAGCCACGGTCGCCGTGGCGACGGTATTGGCGCGGGCGCTGCCTCGCTTGCGTTGGGTACCGTTTGCCTTGGCCGCGTGGGTCGGGGCCAGCCGGATTTGGAGAGGTTCTCATTTCCCCGGCGACGTGGTGGGGGGGATGGCGTTGGGGTTTGTGGTGGGTTCGGTGTGTAACGGCCAGCTCCGTTGGTGGAAGCAGTCGTTCGCGCAGGCGGTCGTTCGCATCGCGCCGATAGTCCTGTTACTGACAGGCTTTTGTTGGGTGCTCACGCACCGCGTTGTCGATCTCATGGTGGACAGGGTGCTCATGGTGGTGGGGCTGCTGCTGATGGGGGGCGGTTGGTTGCTGCGAATGGGGTGGGGCCGGAACGCCGTATCCGCCAGCCCCGTTGTGTGGGGGGCCGTGTCGACTGCACTCCTGTGCGTGGGGCTGGGAGTGGTCACTGGTGCGCCAGTCGTGATCGGCTTGACGGCCGTGCTCGGCTTGGCGCAATGGACCGCTGCCACTGATGTGCCGGCCAGCGAGTCCGCGGCTGAGCCGTCCCGGCGAGCGAATGGTGTGTATGCGCTGGAGATGCTCGCGGCAGTGGTGGTGATTCAGCTTCTGAAGGGACTTGTGCCGCTACAATAACCGATTAATGGCCGGGGATGCGTATCGCGGGCTTTTCCGCTTCTTCCGGAACATGGATCAGCGATTGACTGGCCAGCAGGATGTAGCCATACCGTTCGAGCATGACCGGGTAATCCATCGTCTCGAACGGCAAGCGATTGCGCATGGGTTCCGGTAAGAGAATCATGGTGCGTCCCGGTTGGGTCAGGTAGGGCTTGATGTTGGCTTCTTCCCCCTTCGGAACGACGATCGCTTTTCGCTTGGCGTAGAACACCAGTGAGGGGCGTGGTTGCCCGTAGAGAATCAATCGGTCGTTGGGGCCGAGATTGAGTCCCGCGACTTCAGCCAACTGCTGGGGCGGCTCGATGACAAAATGATTGATCAGCGGAAAGGTCAGCTGCATGGCGGCCAGCACGACGAGGGCCAGTGAGCCGCCCGCGGCCCAGAAGGCAGCCGGTCTTCGCGTTTCGCTCAGTCCGAAATAGGCCACGAGTCCCATCCCGAGGAGGAAAATCGACGCGACCGTGTAGGGGCCTGGTCCAAGGGTGACCTGCCCAGCCAAGGGAAACTCCTCCACCAACTTCCCGGCAAATTTGGCATAGAGCGGGGGCAGGACGGCAAACGCCAGGGCGAGGACAGAGCCCACGGCTGTCATGATGTGGATCGCGGCTCGCAGGCCCGGCGCGGCCTGGTCCGAGACGCACCGATTCCAGTAGCAGGCCGCCAGAATTGCCGCACCGGGAAACAAGGGGCCGATATAGTGCGGCAAGCGGGTGGAGGAAAGACTGAAAAAGATGAATCCCCCCAGGACCCAGGCTGCGGCGAACCATTCGAGCGCATCGGGTGTGGAGTGGGTCTCGACCTCGGCCGACCGGCTGGGAGGGAGGGCTCCAGTTCGTCGAGCCTCACGCCAACTCCGGTAGCTTTGGTGCCAGGCAAAGGGCAATAGCGCGCTCCAGGGAAAAAATCCGAGTAGGAAGACCGGGATGTAAAACAGCAGCGTGCCGCCATGCCCTTCCATGGCGCCGAAGAAGCGGCCGATCGTATCGCCCTGTGCGGATGTCGTATATCGCTGGCCGTGAATGTTCAGCATCATGAGATACCAGGGAAGCGCCAGGGCGACGAACAGGATGAGACCGGGAATGAGATGCCCGCGACGACGAAACAGCGGCCAGGACCGGGTGAGCCACAGGTACAGCCCCACGGCCAGCATCGGAATCAAGAAGCCGATGGGGCCCTTGGTCAGCGTCGCCAGGGCCATGCCGATGTAGAAGAGCCACATAGCGTGGCGTTCGCGCCCCTCGCCGTGCACTCCCAGCCAGAATCCGTACAGAGACAGGGTGGTGAAGAAGATCAGCACGCTGTCGGTCAGCGCCATGCGACTCAGCCCGATGATCTCCAGGTTCAGTAACAGCATTGCCGCGCCGAACAGGCCGACGACCCGCCCCCGGCACCGTGTGAGAAACAGATATTGGAGGAGAATCAGCCCCAGACCGAAGAGGGCTGAGGGAAACCGCGCGGCGAATTCGTTGACACCGAACAGGTGGTAGGAGGCGGTCATCAGCCAGTACACAAAGACCGGCTTGGCGAAGCGCGGTTCATAGTTGAAGGTCGGACTGATGTAGTTGCCCGTTTCATACATTTCCCGGCCGGCTTCGGCGTTTCGACCTTCATCCCGGTCGGTCAGGCCGAGCGAGCCGAGTCCGACGAAGAACAGCACGGCGGCCATCGCCAGCAACAGCACGAGCGCGAGCGGCTGAATGGAGCGGTCGATCGGCGCAGGTGTCTGCAGAGGAGGGAGCTCTCCGTTCATCTGTGGTTCCATTACGATTTGGTCGCCGGGGAGGCCGTGTCGGAGGCGCCCTGGTTGGGACGATGGATGAGCATGAGGTTGCGAAGATAGACGACACTGCCGATGCTCTGCCCGGCAATGAAGACCGGATCCTGCCGGTAGATCGCGTAGGCCAGCGTGATCAACCCTCCGATCATGCTCATATACCAGAACGCCGTCGGCACGCGGCTTTCCGCATGGCGTTCTGAGGCGATCCATTGGATGACCCAGCGCATAAAGAAGATCCCTTGTCCGAGGAATCCGATAATGATCCAGATGGTATCGAGTGTCATAGGCGTGCGGAGGTTGGTGACGTCCCGGTGGCGCGGTACTGATAACGCAGGCAACGATGCTGCATCCACCGCACGGCCACCAGATCGTACAGGCCCTTGAAAAGACGGTTCCCCACACCATACTTCGATGTGCCATGGGCGCGAGGATAGTGGCGCACCGGCACCTCGGTGACGGTAAATCCGTGCATCAACGCCAGGGCCGGGAAGAACCGATGCATGCCCTCGAAGAGCTGCAATTTATCAACCACCGCCCGTCGGAAGAGCTTCAGAGAGCAGCCGGTGTCGTGAACCCGGTCGCCGGTGACGGCGCTGCGGACGGTATTGGCGATTCGAGACGAAATTTTTCGCGTCAGGTTGTCGTGCCGGTCTTTGCGCCAGCCGCAGACCAGGTCGAATTGCCGGATCAGCGGGAGCAGCGTGGCGATGTCCGCCGGATCGTTCTGCAGATCGCCGTCGATCGTCATCACCAGGTCTCCGGTCGATTGTTTGAACCCGGCGTCGAAGGCTGCCGACTGGCCGTAGTTGCGGTCGAAGTGAAAGACTTTGACCCAGCGGTACTGCGTGGCCAGGCTATCGAGGATCTCGGAACTCCCATCGGTGCTGCCGTCGTCGATAAACAGCAATTCAAAGGGAGCCGATCGGGATTCCTCCCGGCTATCCAGCACCTTCACGAGTTGCTCTGTCAGGGGAACCAGATTCTCTCGTTCATCCTTGATGGGGATGACAACGGAGGCCCATGGGCGGGTCGCTACAGTCATGGGGAGGGAACAGGTCCTTTAAGACTCGGGTTATCGGTGAACATCGGGACCATTTTACAGAACGCGTAGAGGGGTGGTCAAACAGTTCTGTCTCGCAGGGCGGTGTTGCCGACTGGGACGAAACAGGAAGTGCCACTCGGTGGACACTTTCCGATCGGCGTGTGTGGAGACGATCGGATCGTTGCGCAGGGTCGGCGAGGCAGCAGTTCCGCAGTGACGGACCTGCCTGGTTACTGGCTTTTCGCAGGCACGTCGAATTCCGATGCGGCGGTGATGGTGAAGCGCATGGTCCCCATTAAGCTCATGTCGTTGATCTGTTCGCCGGCGTGGATTTCCACCTTATACCGGCCGGGTTTCCAAGTTCCTTCCGTGGGGAGCAGTTTGAGATAGCCGGTTTGGTCTTCCAGGGCGATGTACATCGCGTCTTCCGCCACGACCGGTAGTCCCCCCGTTGCGGTGTCTGGATCCGGATAGCAGCGTCCGAATACTTGAAACGATTGATAGTGCTGATGCAGTTCGAACACGATGAAAATCGGCTTCGGTCCGGCGGTGAACTGTTCGGTGGGCGCGACGGGGACGATTTCATGGGTTCGCTGAAAGCCTAATTCTTCATCGAATCCCTCCGCGAGGACGATGCGGCGAAACATGCCCTCGGGCGGGGCATCGAAATTATACGGCGTGGCGTTCTCGGTGCGATTTTGAAAGTCCGGGATCGGCACATTGCGCGTGAGAGGGAGTTCCTCGGCTTCGAGGGAAGAGGCTGAGAGAAGGACAATGAGGCACGCACGCGCACCGAACTCCCGCATGCCGTCTTGGTACACCTGCCTCGGCAGGCCTGTCAAGGAAGCCCCCGGTGTGTGGACTGCCGGTTGGGAGGTGGCGCATCGGGGGGCTTTTGCCGAGGCGTGACCGGTTTCGGAATCGCGGGAGACCGGTTGCGGGTGAAATTTGCTTCCTGTTAGACTTTCCCTCTTTCCACAGGGGGACAGTATGGAACAGCACCTGATGACGCAGGTAGAGGATCCGGACGCATTACCTCAACCGCTCGGGGAGTATAAGCCGGTCGATCATTGGCAGGCGCATATCAATACGCTATTCTACCGACTCCGGGGCGACCAGCAGCGCAGCTTCTATCAAACATTTACGTCGGCCGACTATCGGTTGGCACATGCGTTGGCCGCCGACTATTTCGAGCAGGTCACGAAGCGGGACCGGGCGGCCAGTAAGCCAGCGTCGTCCGGCAAGCCGAGTGACAGTGTGGCGACTCCACCTGCCGCTCCGGCGACGACTCTGACGGTCATGGAATGGGGGCCTGGAAATGGCAACCTGGCCGCCTGCTTTCTCAGCCATTTGCAGCGGCTCGACAAGGCCGGTCAGGTCTATCCCCGCGTGCGCTATGTCCTCGTCGATTCCCAGGCGTCCGCCTTGGAGCAGGCGCGTACCCATCCCGACTTGGCTCCTCATCTGTCCAAGGTCGATTCCTTGTGCGCGGACGTCACAGATCTGGCGACGGTTGCGGCTGGGACGGTCGATCGCATTCTGTGCAATGAACTGTGGAACGAGTTGACGACCAAGCTCATTGTGAAGAAGGGCGGCGAGTATGAGGAAGAGCATCTCCGCCCGAACCTCAATGAGCGCACGGCGGCGGCGATTGCCGATTGGTCTGGGTTTGTTCGCG
The DNA here is from genome assembly GCA_016788885.1 of Nitrospira sp. Taxonomy (NCBI): domain Bacteria; kingdom Pseudomonadati; phylum Nitrospirota; class Nitrospiria; order Nitrospirales; family Nitrospiraceae; genus Nitrospira; species Nitrospira sp. The sequence goes on from JAEURX010000013.1 coordinate 104,178, forward strand.
CGTTCGATGCCAAGGACATTGAGAAGTTGAAACAGTTTCCCCCGTTCCTGGACGACCTGATCTGGGAGCGTGAGTATCATAAGGTGGATTGGAAAGATGTGCCGTACCGCAAGACGATCACCGAATTTATGAAGGCCATCGACGACGAAGTGTTGGTCCCGGTGAATCTCGGGGCCTGCGCCTCGATCAAGGAAGCCAAGCGGGTGTTGGCGCCGAATGCCGTGGGGTTCAGTAGTTTCGATGCCGGGACGGCGGATATGCAGGTGCTGAACGATCCCGAGAAGCCTTGCTACGGCCAGTTCGGTGGACAATACAGTTTCATGGTGAATCTCGCGTTGATCCAGGCCGTGGCCAAGCACCTGGGTATTGCCGCTACCACGGTGGAGACGCAACGGGAGTTCGTCGGTAGCAGGCTTGGGACGAACGTGATGACGCTGATGGACCTGTTGGCCTGCCATCCGATTGTCGGCTCGAAGGTGCAGGCCTGGGAACTGGATCGCCTGACCCTGCAGACCATTCGTACGGTGAATGACATCTATGAAAGCCCCTATCAGCGCAAGATCGACTTTCCCTTACGCCACGAAATGCCTGCGCAGGAGCGTGAATCGGCGCAGGGTATCCTGCTCTCGCTGAAGCCGAACGGGATTCCCGATACCATTGCCTATGTCACCGAAGAGGAGTTGAGTCAGGCGCAGGCCGAATTGGAGAACCTCGGCTATGAACGCGAGGCTATCCTGATGGCCCTTGGCGCGCCGCCGAGTCCTGTTGAGTACTATCACTTCGCCTTTCGACCGTAGTGCGGGTGCGTGAGCGAGACGGAATGCCGTGCCGCATCGTCGCTGTAGGAGAAAGAGCTTGACTAATTAAATTCGTTTCTATAGCCTTTCCCGCGATTTCCAATCCAAGACCCGTTTTCGCTCAGGACATCGCGAGGATGCAGACGGGGCAGGACTCGCAGGCACGATCATCTCAGACGACTTCTTTCACGAGACGGCAGTATGGTCGCCGGGGCGTGAATATGCGCCGTGCGAATAATCGCACAGCTGTAACAAGGAGCATACAGTACCATGTTTGGTTCGTTCGGCTGGATGGAGTTGCTGCTGATTCTCATCATTGTCCTGATCATCTTCGGGGCCGGGAAAATTCCCCAACTCGGTGAAGGATTAGGCAAGGCTATCAAAGGGTTCAAGAAGTCGGTTCACGAAGCGGATGCCATCGATGTGACGGCAACCGAGTCGGAACCAGCCGCGGCTCAACCCACGGCACAAATCCAGCAAACTGGACAGCCGGCCACGCCGCCGCCTGCGCAGCAGGCCGCCGCGGCTCCACCGCCACGGACGACGCAGGGATAACCTGCGAGGCTGAGGACGCAGACCGAATGACGGCACTCGTGTGTAGCAGGGACGCCGCCTGGTCTTTACCACAACCCCCTCAGTAGGAACACCATGTTCGGTCTTGGCGCTGGAGAAATTCTCATCATCCTGGTCATTGCGTTCCTGTTGTTCGGGCCCAAGCAATTGCCCGAAATCGGGCGACAGGTGGGCAAGGCCGTCAAGGGGTTCAAAGAGACGGCGGATGACCTGAAGAAGACGGTTGAGCCAGAGCTCAACATGATTCAACAGGAAATGAAGATGGTGGAGCAGGATTTCGAGTCGTCGATGAAGGAAGCAGAAGAACAGATCAACCATGCAACATCGGGCGTAGAGCACGGGGCAGAGGAATCGGGTTTGCCCAAGCAGGCCTAATACCAATTCATACTCGCTCTACGGCTGTGAAGGGAGGTGACCACAGCGACAGTACAAGACCGGACGGTAGGTGGGTCCCGCTTCGGGACTGAAGCGGAGTCGTAGCCGGATGGTGGGCACCATTCTGGTTCGGCAGACGAATCCCTGCCTACGCGAGTTGGCTTTGTAGTGCAATAGCGGTTGGATGTATAGGCGGCACCCGGAGTGAATGGGTACACGAAGGGTTGCCATCCAATTCACAGGAGGAACGCTATGAAACGCATCCATGGACGGACCAGGTGGGGCCGGTTGGCCGCCATCTTCGGCGCTGCGGCAGTTACGGCTCTGCAGTGTCTGTCACTCCCGGCCTTTGCCGGATTCGAACTTCCCCCGGGCGAACGTATCACCAATCTCCCTGCCATTCCCCGCAACATGCCGCAAAAGGAAGCGTACGAACTGTACGATCCAGTCATCGGCCGAAACTTCGACATCAAGAACCTCTGGATGCGCGCCGACCTGCGTGTGCGTCCGGAAATGCGGAACAATGCCTGCTTCGGCGGTGCGCAGTTGGCTGGGGGGGCTTGTAACTCGTTCGGAGGCGCCACTCCCCGGGGTTCGGCACCGACTGGAGGCAATAAGGGCAACGACATGTTCGTCCAGCAGTGGATGCGGTTGGGCATCGGGTACGATTTGTCGCCTGACGTGAACTTCTACGTGGAAATCATCGACAGTGCGACTTGGGGCGGCAACGGCAGTGCGGTGACTGCCGGTAACGCGGGCGATCCGCTGAACCATAATGGCGGTGTGTCCGGCGGTGGTGGTAACAGTGGCCGTCTGGGCGTTCGCGCAGCCTACATGTTGATTAGAAATCTGGCCGATGTGCAGGGCTTGAGTGTGAAGGTCGGCCGGCAGTATGTCGTGTTCGGCAATCACTCCCTGTTCGGCCACTTCGATTGGGCCAACACCGGCTATTCACATGACGGTGTGATGTTCGCCTACCAGACCAAGAGTTGGGACAGCTACTTCGGCTGGTTCCGGAATTCAGAAAGCGATCTCGGTCAGGCTACCCCCGTCGGCAGCGGCGCGCCGAATATTGCCGGTACCGGTGGGCAGGACGCGAACCGTGATGCCGACATGTTCATTTTCTACAACCAGATTAAAATGGTTCCTGGCATGGTGATCGAGCCCTTCTACGTGTTGTACCAGAACCGCTATGGGTCGGCGGACAACGCGGGGCAAGGTCTTGGTACGGCCAAGCACTCCAACCAGACCCGTCATATGATCGGAAACCGGATTGAAGTGCGCAAGGGCGGATTTGATTTCAGCAACGAAACTGCGTGGCAGTTCGGTCAGATGGGGCAGGCTGGCGCGTGCCAAGGCGAGCAAAAATGTTTGCACATCAATGCCTGGGCGACCAGAAATTGGATTGGCTATACGTTCTACGACACGGCCTGGAAGACCCGCCTGGCCTTTAACCTCGATTATGCGTCCGGCGACAGCCGGAACAACACCTGCACCAACGGGACCAATTGTAAGACAGCGAACACCTTTGAAAACTTCTTCCCGACGAACCACATCCATATGGGCTATATGGACGTGCAAGCGTGGAAGAACATGCTGTCTCCTTCCGTCAACCTGCAAGCTCGTCCTTCGGCACGTGACCATATCGAATTGTGGTACACGAACCTGAACCTGGCCAATTCCAAGGACTGTTGGTATCGTGCGGCTCAAGGTTGTTACGTGTTCTCGAACGTCAACAACACGAAGACCCACATCGGCGACGAAATCGACGTGGCCTACACCCGGATGTTCGCCGATGGCAAAGTCGCCTTGCAGGCTGCGTATGGCACCATTTTCGCTGGTGGTTATTTGACCAGCACCTTGAACCAGACGCAGAATCAGCATTGGGCCTATATGTCCTTGTGGATGAACTTCTAGGAAGAAGCGATCAGCGTACAGCTTTCAGCGGACAGCGTCCTTGCTGATCGCTGACGGCTTTCATCAAAGGAGACACGCAATGAAGAAACTCATGTTCGTCACGCTGGGCGTTGCAGCGTTGGCGATCGGCAGCCAGCCGGTCACCGCGCAGGCCCAGGTCGCGGATGCGATTCAAGCAGTAAACGATGCCATCGTCGAGTTGACCGATGCGCCGGGTCTCGGCAAGCGGACGACCGTCGATTTGGCAAAACGATGGGGGGCTGACCGCTCCGTCATCGATAGTGCCACGGCGAAGTTGCAGGATGGCCTCAGTAAGGCCCAGTCTGGTGGAGTGGGCGCCGATGCCATGCGCCAATTGAAGATGGCGGTGGATTACGGCAAGGCTCGTTTGCATAAGGAAGCCCGCTTGTCTGCGCAGGGTGCGCTGCGTTATCTGTGCGTGGCCAATCAGGATCAGGGGCCGGGTTGCGACTCGGTGCCGAAGTTCGGCAGCTACACTGCGCCATAGCCAGAACTCTGGTGATCTTCGAGGTGTGAGGGGAGATCCCCCTGTCTGTCTCGAGTCTGAAACCCCGTCGGGTGATCCCCGACGGGGTTTCTCTTTTGAGGCAACTGACCGTCGACTAAGATCTGCCGCTGATGCTTGATAGTCTATTTCACCTGACGGCTGGCGAGTCCTGACGGCTTGCCCGTGATTCGTCGGGCGTCTTATACTCGGCCGTCCGCAATACGCATAGTGAGTCGGTTCTGAGTGTTCCCCGTGGATGATCTGAGTACACAGCTTCACCAACAATTCGGATTTTCCTCATTCCGCCCCGGCCAGCGGGAGGTGATCGACGCCGTCTTGTCGCGGCGCGACGCCATGGCGGTGATGCCGACCGGTCAGGGAAAGTCGCTCTGTTATCAGCTGCCAGCGACCATACTGCCAGGACTCACCCTGGTCATCTCGCCGTTGATTGCGCTGATGCAGGATCAGGTGAACGCGCTGATGGCCCGCAACATTGCCGCCGCCGCATTCCATTCCGGGCTCTCCGAGCAGGAGCGGGATCGCGTGGTGCTCCATCTCAAACTGCGGCGCTTGCAACTGCTCTATCTGGCTCCTGAGCGCATGCAGCACGAGCGCTTCCTTCGTCTGTTGCGATCCTTGTGGGTCTCACTGCTGGTCGTGGACGAGGCCCATTGCATTTCTCAGTGGGGGCATGATTTTCGACCGGATTATTTGAATATCGGTCGGCTGCGCCGGGAATTGGACAATCCTCCGTGTCTCGCCTTGACGGCCACGGCCACAGCGCGAGTGCAGGCGGACCTCTGTGAGCGCCTCTCACTTCACGACCCGCTTCGGTTGGTCACCGGGTTTCGGCGGCCCAATCTCGCCCTGTCCGTACGGCTGTGCCGGTCGCGGCAGGAGAAGCTGGCGGTCTTGGAGCGCATGGTGCGCGAATGCGAAACCGGGGTCGTGTTGGTCTATTGCGCCACCCGCCGCGCGGTGGAGGAGGTGGCAACCTGTCTTGGGCGGTCGGACGCGTCCGTGGGGTATTACCACGCCGGGTTATCCGATGAAGACCGGCGGTTGGTCCATGACCGGTTTTGCTCGGGGGCGCTCCGTATTTTGGCGGCAACGAATGCGTTCGGAATGGGGATCGATAAGTCGGATGTCAGGCTCGTTGTTCATTTCGACATTCCGGGAAGCCTGGAGGCGTACTACCAGGAAGTCGGGCGGGCCGGGCGTGACGGCCAGCCTGCCGCCTGCCTCTTGTTGTTTTATGAACGGGATGTCGCCACACAAGAATATTTCATCCAACAGGCGGCAAAGGAGACCGGTACCTCGGCTCGCGTCGAGCGCATGAAGACACTGCTGCAGGATATGTTGGCCTATGTGTCGGTGCCGGCTTGTCGCCAGCTGGCCATTCTGGAGTATTTCAGTGATGAGGCCGAACGGGCGTTCGGCCCCTGCGGTCTGTGCGATCGTTGCGTCGCAACCTCTCCAGCGCGGGTGGCCGCAACCGACGATGAGGCTGCCGGTGCACGCGCGCTTCTGGCAGCTGTCTCCTGGTGCCAAGGGCGATTCGGAGTGACTCGTATCGTCGAGTTGTTGCGCGGGAGCCGGTCGAAAGCCCTACTGGCGTGCGGTGTCGAGGCCTGTCCGGGGTATGGAGAGTATCAGGACTGGTCGAAGCCGGCCCTGACCCGTTTAGCCAAGGCGTTGATCGATCGGGGCTACCTGTGCGTTGAAGGCGGGGATTATCCCACACTCGATGTGACAACGTGTGGGCAGGAAGTGTTGGAAGGCATCCGCTCCGTGGTCTTGAGCCAGGCTGAACACTCGACGTCGGCTTCGACGAATCAGCCGTGGGGCACTCAGAGGAATTCGCCGGCGATGGCGTTGGCCTCATCCGTTGATCCGCACCTCTTCGAACGGTTGCGCCAGTTGCGGAAAGAACTGGCCGAGGAGGAGGGGGTCGCCCCGTTCGTCATTTTTCACGACAAGACTCTGCGCACGATTGCCGGGCACCGGCCTATGACGCTGAGTGCCTTGCGGGAAATATCCGGCATCGGGGAAGTCAAAGTCGAGCGATACGGTCGTCGCGTGTTGAACGTGGTCAATCCCGAGTCGGGGTAGCCCGGTGTCGGTGCCGTCCATTCTCGGTCACTCCCTCCGTTTCTAGCCGCCTCCTAAGCTTTCAGGTCACCGGCCTTGCGAAACTGTTCCTGCAACTCGGCATAGGTCTTCGTCACTGGAAACTGCGGAAACTCCTTCGGCAGATGGTCCGGGGGACGGAAGAAGAACCCGGCGTGGGCTTCTCCCAGCATGGCCGTGTCGTTGTAGGCGTCTCCGGCGGCCATTACCCGGAAATTCAGGTTTTTCAGTGCGGCGACCGCGTGCTTCTTCTGGTTGGGTTGCCGGAGTTTATAGTTGACGATGCGGCTGTTTGTCCCAATCTCCAGTTGGTTGCAGAAAATTGTGGGATAGCCGAGTTGCCGCATCAGCGGGAGGGCGAACTCATAAAAGGTATCGGACAAGATGATGACCTGGGTTCGTTCACGCAGCCAAGCAATGAAGTCGGCCGCTCCTTCCATGGGCCCCATGGCATCGATGACGGACTGAATATCAGCCAGGGTGAAGCCATGCTGATCCAGAATGTGTAACCGTCGTTTCATCAGGGCATCATAGTCCGGCATTTCGCGTGTCGTAATCTTGAGTTCCTCAATGCCGGTCTTGACGGCAAAGTTGACCCAGATTTCCGGAACGAGCACGCCTTCAAGGTCCAGGCATACAATCACGGGGTTCTGCATTCGTCCTCCTTCGGAATGTCGTTTGTCTTCAATGTGACGTGTGAAGCGGAGTGGCCGGAGGTGTCGTTCACCATCGTGTGGGCGGCCCTCAGCGTGTGAGATGGATTATGGCTCGCGACTGCGTCGGGCGTTTTCCTGGCTGAGATATCGCCAGATTTTGTCCATGGCGTTCTCGAATATCTCTGTCCCCGCCCAGCGGCGCGTCTGTTCATTCCGATGACGTCTGGCCCACTCGACGGCGAGAGGAAGCGGAATCAGTCGCGGCGTCGTTCCGGTCAAGTCTGCCCAGAGCAGACTGAGCGTGGTGCTCAGCCGAACGGCGACGGGCACAGCACGAATGGACGGATTGGTCATGTCCTGACAGTCAATGGCCGGGGACGTGACGGAGAGTTCCCGACAGGCTGCCGGACGGTCTTCATAAATGCTGCACGACTCATTGTCCAGAAAGGGGCACGGCATACGGAGGGCATAATAGGCGCGATTCACCGGCTCGATCGCGTCGTCGCTCGGAGGATCAGGAGACTCGGCCAGGGCCGACAACTGCGTCAAGACTCCGGCTCGTGCCAGTTGTTGCTGGGCAAGGTCGAGTTTGGCGAGCAGACGGTCGCGTTCGGGCTGTTCCAGGCGCTCAATCCTGTCGGCGATGGCGAAGGCTTCTGGCGCGGACGCAGGAACCAGCATGCGGCAACAGGCCGCGCAGCCTTTGTGGCAGGACACGGTTTGGCCGGTTTGGCCTGCCTGACTGTGTTCCAAGGCCTGGACCTCTTCGCCCAGACTCCGCATCAGCGGGAGGATGGCGGTAATTGGCACGAAACTCGTCGGGACCCCCACGGCGGTGGACACATCCCCACTCGGAGTGCGCAGGGAAATTTCAAAATGTTCAACGAGCGCCTGATTGCTCACGGGGGTGACGTGCGAGTGTTGTTGTCGATGTGATGAGCGGCGAAGCCCAGCACCATTTCTGCTGGGGCTTATCATAGAGAACCCTCGATTCGAGGGTCAACCGCGCTGTGGAGGAGTTGGACTTGCTCCCCATAGACGGTTGGGGCTACTCTGTCTGCGATGCGCGTCTCTGGCCACATCATCGGGTTATTAAAGGAGTATATGGGGGACCTGGTCGAGCAGGCTCGACAGGAATCCTATGCTCAGCAGGCCTTCGGCTTTTCCATGCCGCCGTATCAGCCGGACCATGCCATTGCCGATTTACTAGCTATCCTGGACGATCGGATTGAGTCGGAGGGTGTGCAGGTCGGGATGCCGCTGGAGTTTTTGCATGAGATGTGGCGGCGCTGTAATGAGGCGCGGAGTCAGGTGATGGACCAGGTGTGGCTGGAGACGAATCTCGGACCACCGGGTTCTTCGAAAGCCCGTATTCGCGAGCTGACCTATGCGGCGCTCATTGAGTATCTGGAACGCGAGTCCGAGGCGACGTGACCGGCGTTCGGCGTGATGGCAGAGGTTGGGGTTACCACTTCCCCGCAATCCAATAGACGATGATTCCTACGGCCTCGTCGATCGCCTGCGTAGTGAGCAGCAGGGCTTTGACCGTCGGAATGAAATCGTAGACGGTCGCGTGTCTCCAGGCTTCTGAGGGACGATGTTTCGATTCGTAGCCACAGGTGACCGGCGTCACGGTAAAGCCCTGCTTCTCAAACAGGCCCACGGCGCGGGGCATATGGTAGGCGGCGGTCACCAGCAGGATACGTGCTGAGCCCAGCATCGCTTTGGTGTGGAGGGCATTTTCGTAAGTCGTCCGCGAGTGTTCCTCGACGACAATGACCGATTCCGGAACACCGAGGCGCAACGCCCATCGCTTCATTTCGTGGGACTCCGCGGGGCCGGTTCGAAGAACGGTGGCATCACCTCCCGTGAGCAGTAGTTTGGGCGCCACGCTCCGATGCCACAAATCCGCTCCACAGGCGGTTCGCTGACGTGAAGCATCTGACGCCTCATCCGATGGCCGTAGGGATCCTTTGTGGTAGATGCCTCCCGCCAAGACGACAATGGCATCGAAGTTCGAGTCTGCTGCCGAGATGAACGGCGGATATGTGGCTTCGAGTGCCCCGATGTACGTCGACGCCAGCATAGGGGTTGAGGTCAGGAGCAGGAGCAACAGGGTGGCGAAGGCCCATCGCCTGACCCAGGTCGCCCGCCGGGGTGTGACAGGGAGACAGGCGGAGAGCAGGGTCAAGAGTCCTGCTCCGACTATCCAGGTCATGGGATACAGGAAATATTTCGAGGCTTTATATACGCCATACCAGATTGGCGTCAGATCCATCGCGGCTCCCACTTTGGCTGACTGGACAGTGGTCAGCATACACGGAGACGGCGGAGACACCAAGTAGTCAGGAGGATTTGATGGCAGAGGGGCGACAGTATTGGTTGATGAAGTCTGAGCCGGACGTGTTTTCGGTCGACGATCTGGCCGCTTCACCGAACCGCACGACTTCGTGGGATGGCGTGCGCAACTATCAGGCGCGCAACTTTATGCGTGCGATGAAGGTGGGAGACCAGGTGTTGTTTTATCACAGCAATGCGAAGCCGCCCTCAGTGGTCGGGATTGCTGAAGTGGTGAGGACCGCCTACCCCGATGCAACCCAGTTCGACCCCCGGGATCCGCACTATGATCCGGCTAGTACGCCCGAGCAGCCTCGCTGGGATCTCGTCGATATTCGATTTATGTGCAAATTTGCCGCACCGCTCTCGCTGGACCTCCTACGGGGACAGCCTGGTCTGAAGGGGATGGAACTCCTGAGGAAGGGCTCGCGATTGTCGGTCCAGCCAGTGCGGAAGGCTGAATGGAATCAGGTTGTTCGGCTTGGACGAGGTCGAGCCGACTAAACGGGCTCTGGCGGTGTATGTTGAAGGGACGAAATGGACAAGCGAGGCAGAGGGTGCCTAGCTACGGGCTTTCCCGTCATCCAGGTAGCGATGTTGCCAATCTAGCCAGGCATGTCCTAGCTCATGGGCAAGAATGTATCTCCGGCGGGTCACGGGGAGCCGCTTGCGGATATAGATGACTTTCGCTTCGTTATCCCAAATTCCATCCGCGTTCGCATCCTGCCGATCCATCTCAGAATCGGTGACCTGCCGGATCATGATGTGGTAGCCGAACGGAAGTACGACTTTATTTGGTATTCGCACCGTATTCCTCGCTGTCTTCCTGATGAGCGCGTGTAAGCCGGTTTCTGCTCCCGGATAGCCTAACACATTTCTCTTTTCCGCTTCCCTGATAAAATATCATTGAATATCAGTATCTTGCGATTCATTTTCTCTGGACGGCTGGTCGGAGCTTCCTGTGAGATGGAGTGCTATGGGATTGTCCAGACGGAGTGGTGAGGATTTCAATTGTCCGCCCGAATGGTGTATCATCCGGCCATGGTCGACAAACTGCTCGCACAAGAACTGGCCACTCCCTATCCCACGGTCGTGCGGATCGTCGGGATAAAGATTCGTGATCGGGGAGAGGTGAAGAAATTCGATGCCGGAGAGGCGTCTCTTGCCTTCGGCGATCGCGTGCTGGTCGATGTGGTCGGTGAACTGACCTACGGTGTGGTCTACGGGATTCCACAAGTCACGCCGTTTATCCCGCCGATGCGGGTGATGCAGACGATTGTCAGGAAGGCCACCCCCGAGGATGTGGTGACCATTGATCGTTACGAGCGGCTAGCGGCTGAAGGAATGCGGGCGTGTCGGGATCAAGCGGCGGCGCTTGGGCTCAGGATGAAGCTGGTCGAGGTGTTCTGCTCGTTTCACCGTCGGCAGATGACGTTTGTGTATACCGCCGATGATCGCATCGATTTTCGTGAACTGGTTCGTCTGCTTGCGCGCCGGTTTGGTGGGCGCATTGAAATGCGCCAGGTAGGGGTTCGCGATGAGGCGAGTCGATTGGGCGGGATCGATACCTGCGGACTCGTACTGTGCTGTGCCGCATTTTTGACAGAAGTGAAACCGGTGACTGTCAAGCAGGCCCGTATCTTGGGTCTTCCGGTCGACGATCCAAAATTGCTCGGCGTCTGCGGTCGTCTCAAGTGTTGCCTACTGTTTGAGGCCATGGAGAGTCAGCCCGTACCGGCATCGTCAAAGCCATCGAGCCTCATCAATCCTTCCCGTTCCCGTCTGGCTTCCTCCTAGTCTTGTTGCCCATTTAGGCTGTCCTCGGCCGCGCATTCGCGCGGTAGGCGTTGGTCGTTCCATGGTCCTGCGGCGAGATCCCCTCTCGTGCTTTTTCCTCGAAAGAGTATAATGACCGTGAGGTGCGGAATGCCTCAGGTACTTGTGCTCGGGGCCGGGAAGATCGGATCTTTGGTTGCCGCGCTGTTAGCAGCCAAAGGGCACTATCAGATTCATCTGGCCGATCTCACCCTTGATGCTCCCAAGCGGCTGATCGATGAATTGGCACTGTCCACGGTGACCCCGTGCGCATTGGACGTGCGTCGCCCTGACTCCGTCCGAGAGTATGTGACCTCCCATCGGTTTGATGCCGTTCTCTCCGGACTCCCTTATTTTCACAATCCAACTGTTGCCGAACTCGCGCGTGCCCATCGCCTGCACTATTTTGATCTGACCGAAGACGTCGCCGTGACCGGGCGGGTCAAAGTGATCAGTGAGGGGGCCGAGCGGGCATTCATTCCCCAATGCGGTCTGGCACCTGGGTTTATCAGTATCGTCACCAACGATCTGATCGGGCGGTTCGATTCTATCGACCATGTGAAGATGCGTGTCGGTGCGCTGCCGGTTCATCCGAGTAACGCGTTGAAGTATTCCCTGACATGGTCCACAGACGGTCTCTTGAATGAGTACGGGAACCCCTGTGTGGGAATCGAGGGAGGGCAGGAAGTTCGTCTGCAACCGTTGGAGGGGTATGAGACCATTGAACTCGATGGGCTGTTGTACGAAGCCTTTAATACCTCCGGCGGGCTGGGGACGTTGGCGGACACCTATCGGGGGCGGGTCCGCACCATGAACTATAAGACCCTTCGCTATCCTGGCCATTGCGAAAAAATCCAATTTCTCATGAACGATCTGAAGTTGAATGAAGATCGGGACACGCTCAAACGCATTCTGGAACGAGCGATTCCGCAAACGCACCAAGATGTGGTCTTGATGTACGCCTCCGTGACCGGGACCCGGCAGGGTGAATTATTTGAAGAGACCTACGTCAAGAAGGTCTATCCGAAAACCATGTTTGGACGACTGTGGTCCGCCATTCAGGTGACGACGGCCTCGTCGCTGTGCTGCGTCGTTGATCTTGTCATGGCCAGGCCCTCAGCCTATCGCGGCTTTGTCAGGCAGGAGAATTTCCTCCTGCAGGATGTGTTGGACAATCGTTTCGGCGACTGCTTTCGTTCTTAGCGGATCATGACAACGACTGAACTGTTGACCTCATTGGGCGTATTGCAGGAACAGCCAGCAGGCTCGCTGCCTTCCACGGCCGGCATCGGTACGGTGGCGACTGGAGTCCTGGAGTCACGAAATCCATCGAATGGCAGGGTATTGGGTCGTGTGTACGGTTGTTCCGACGACGACTACCAAGGCCTCGTCGATGGGTTGTGTGAACGACAGCTCTCGTGGCGCCAGGTGCCGGCCCCCAAGCGAGGCGAAGTCATTCGTTTGATCGGGCAGGCGCTGAGGGAGCACAAAGACGCGTTGGGTACCCTGGTGTCGCTGGAAGTGGGCAAGATCAAATCCGAAGGGGACGGCGAAGTGCAGGAGATGATCGACATGGCGGATTTTGCCGTGGGGCTCTCCCGCATGTTGTATGGGCGCACCATGCATTCGGAACGCACTCGGCATCGGATGTATGAGCAATGGCATCCCTTGGGTGTGGTGGGAGTGATCACCGCATTTAATTTCCCGGTTGCGGTTTGGGCCTGGAACGCGTTCATCGCGGCTGTTGCCGGAAACACGGTCTTGTGGAAGCCCTCGCCGAAGGCTCCGCTTTGTGCCCTCGCCGTGCAGCATCTGTGTAATCGAGTGTTGGAGGAGGTCGGGTATCCTGGCGTTCTTGCACTGCTCACGACTGATCGCGTCGAACTCGCCGACCGCATGGTCGGCGACGAACGACTCCCCCTGATCTCCTTTACTGGGTCGGTAGCGGTGGGACGGCATGTAGCGGAGGTGGTCGGACATCGCTTGGGTCGCAGTCTGTTGGAATTGAGCGGAAATAATGCGGTGATTGTGGACGAGACGGCAAATCTGGATTTGGCCACACGCGCGATTGTCTTCGGGGCGGTCGGGACCGCAGGTCAACGCTGCACTAGCACCAGACGGCTGATTGTGCATGAGTCGCACTATGAGAGGCTGGTGTCCCAGCTTCGTGCCGCCTATGCCCAGGTGACGATTGGCGACCCCTTGGATCCGGACGTCATGATGGGGCCACTGATCGATGAGTACGCAGTTGCAAAGTATCAGGCGGCGCTCGACGCGGTGAGAACCGCCGGTGGAGAAATTCTCTGCGGGGGGCAGGTGTTGCGACGCCCAGGATATTTTGTCGAGCCGACGATCGTCCGTGCGCAGAATGATTGGGACATTGTTCAGCAAGAAACATTTGCGCCGATCCTGTACGTCATGACGTATCGTACGTTGGATGAAGCCATCCACATGCAGAATGCGGTTCCGCAGGGATTGTCGTCCGCGTTGTTTACTCAATACCTTCGCCATAGTGAGGCCTTCCTGTCGGCCATCGGCAGCGATTGCGGAATTGCGAATATCAACATCGGCACCTCTGGGGCGGAAATCGGTGGGGCGTTCGGTGGAGAGAAGGCTACCGGGGGAGGGCGTGAAGCTGGATCTGATGCCTGGAAAGCATACATGCGACGGCAAACGACGACTATCAATTGGGGAACGGAGTTGCCGTTGGCGCAGGGTGTGAAATTTGGGCGAGCGGAAGGAGGGGATGATGGGGCAAGCCACTGAACTCGATACCGTCCTGGCTCGAATGACCGCTGACTTTCTGGCACACAATAGTGCAGCTGAACTGCTGCGTCAGGCATTGGATGATATCGGGGTGGGATTTGTCCCCGTGATGGATCACGTGACCATCAGAACAGGGGACATCGACCGACGCGCGGAAGAGTTCATTGGGCTGGGGTATGAGTATGATGAAACGATTCGGTATGAGGATTGGTATGCAAAGGTCTACAGGAAGGCTGGGTATCCGGCGTTATTTGTCGATCAGGCCTATCCGGACGACCGTGGTAACACCAGCATCATTCCTCGTTGGGTGGAAAAGTTTGGTGATCGCGTATTGCATCATGTCGCGGTGCGGGTGGAGGATATCGAGCAAGCCATTCTCAAGTTGAAAGCGAGAGGCATTGTCTTTGCTGGGGAGATTGTCGGTGCACGGGGAGGCCCGCTGAGACAGATTTTTACCGCTCCGGAGATGGTCGATGGCCAGCCCTTCTCGGTGCTGGAACTGGCTGAGCGTCATCAGGGCTATCAGGGGTTTCTTCCTCCCCAAGCGGACAGCCTGATGCGATCCACGGTGCGCTGATCCCACGGCTTGAGTCTTCCCGCGTGGCAATCGTTCTCTGCAACGCGACCTTTTGGGGTCGGGGAGGGAGCCTCGACCGAATCCATCAATGTGCGTACAATGCCCCCGCTACCAGAACCGCGCTGATCGGTTCATTCGACTGTGGGCTACTTGGGAGGTCATCGATATGATGCGATTTGCTTTGCCGGTTCGCGCGATCACGATACTGCTCTGTCTCCGTGCGTTCGAGGGGGGGGATGGCCTTGTTCAGGCCTCGCCCTCCGCTCATGCGCCTCATGGCACTGTGACCATTGAAGGTGTGACCGTACCTGATATCGGGCCGCTGCCTGCCGTCGTTCCTGTCCCTTCTTCGAATCTGAACTATGCCGCGAAGATAGAACTCGGCAAACAACTGTATTTCGATGGGCGGCTTTCCAAGAATAACGCCATCTCTTGTGCATTTTGTCACAATCCAGGGACAGGCTTTGCGGATTCCCGTCAAACCTCTATCGGGGTCGACGGTGGGGTCGGAGGGCGTCAATCGCCGACGGTCTACAACACGGCATTTAACCATGTGCAGTTCTGGGATGGACGGGCGCGGTCCTTGGAGGAGCAGGCGATCGGGCCGATTCATAATCCCGTCGAGATGGCCGAAACACATGAGCATGTGGTGTCCAAGTTGAGCAAAATCAAAGGCTACCAACAGCAATTTCGAGCGGTGTTTGGAGCCGAGGTGAGTTTGCAAGGGATCGCCGAAGCCATTGCAGCCTATGAGCGCACAGTGCTGTCGACGAATTCAGCGTTTGATAAGTATATGTTAGGCGATCAGAAGGCGATGGATGAGGCGGCGGTTCGTGGTCTGGCGCTCTTTAAAGGCAAAGCCCGCTGCGTGCTTTGCCACAGCGGGGCGAACTTGACGGATAATCAGTTCCACAATCTTGGTGTGCCTCAGGTGGGGCCGATGAAAGAGGACCTCGGTCGGTATAACGTCACCAGGGCGGAAAAAGACAAGCGTGCGTTCAAGACTCCCACGCTGCGCAGCATTACGGAAACGTCGCCATACATGCACGACGGTGCGTTTAAGACGCTGGAGGAAGTGGTTGAGTTTATGGATCAAGGGGGTGGGAGCAATCCCAATCTGAGTCCGCTGGTGAAACCTTTGAACTTGACCGCGGAAGAAAAGACCGACCTCGTGGCGTTTTTGAAGGCGTTGACGGGTGAGCCGTTGAAGTTCAGCATGCCGAAGTTGCCAAAATAATTTGTGAATCCTTTTTGATGGCCATGGCTCTCACGGGCAGGCGAGCGTAATGGATTGGTTTGTTCATACATCATCTCGGTGCATTCCAACCCCAACCAGAGGAGGCCTCATATGTTTCGACATCTTTGCGTGCTTGGTGCGAGCACGCTGGTACTTGCCATCGGCGGGCCCGTCTTCGCAGCGGACGGGAAACCGGGGCCGGCAGACGGATTCGACATTCACGTAATGGCGCCCCATAAGATGGAGGACGGCTCTGTGGCTGGCCCGTTCCATCACTATTGTAAGGCCATCAAGCCGGAAGTATTGCAGTGTCTGCTGTTTGAGTCGACGGAGCCGAATGCAGTGCTGACGGATGTGGAGTATTTCGTCGCGAAACCTGTGTCTCGATCGGCGGTGTCGCTCGACGTATGGAATAAGTTTTATCATGACCATGAAGTCGAGATTGCCACTGGGCGGGTTCAGGTATTGGACATGCCTGATGCGCAGGCGAAGGACGTTGCGGCAGCCGCTGCCAAGACAGATGGGATCATTTTTCATTTGTGGCCGAAGGGCGCCAAAGCTCCGGATGGAACGGTCGGGCATCCGACCTCAGTTGGACATAAGCCACGGACGGAGTAACACCGCCGTTCACCAATGATCGATTCCAAGACGAAAGGTAAGGAGGCCACTATGCGAAGTGCGATTGCGGTGATTGGGTTGTGTGCCGCCGTGGTGACGGCGACTGGTTGTGCGGAAACCTCTCATGAAATGAAAACAGCTGCCACCGCGGCACCGGCTGCCGCGGCAAGGTCCCTGCCGACTCCGGCGCAGGGCTATACGATTCACGTGATGGCGCCTCATAAGTTCGAGGACGGTTCCGTCCATGGTCCGTATCATCACTACTGCAAGCCCATCTCCCCTGAGGTGTTGCAGTGTCTGCTGTTCGAATCGACCGATTCGAACGCCTTGCTGACGGACATTGAGTATTTCGTCGCCAAATCCGTTTCGAGGTCTCATGTCCCATTGGAAACATGGAATAAGTACTACCACGATCATGAAGTTGAGATTGCGACGGGACGGGTACAGATTCTTGACATGCCTGATGCTCAGGCAAAGGAAGTCGCGGCGGCTGCGGCCAAGACAGATGGAATCATTTTCCATCTTTGGCCGGATGGCGCGAAGGCGCCGAATGGTGAGGTTGGACATCCGCAGTCGGTTGGCCATAAGCCTCGAACCGAATAGCAGCGCAAGGTAACACTGACAGGCGGAAAGGCCGGAACATGAGGCTTTTCCGCCTGTGCTGTTTCTTGTAGGGATGGAGATGCCATGATGCGATGTGGCCGTGTGTGGATACTTGCTGGGGCGTTATTGAGTCTGGCTGCCGCCGTGTGGTCGGCGGATTCGGAGGTGTTGCGGCCTCGTGTACCAATCGACCAGATGGAATCTGCCCGCGCAGTGACTAATCCCTTCCCCGTGACCCCCGAAGTGCTTCAGAAGGGTAAGGCCCTTTTTGAAGGGAAAGCGTTTTGTCGTGCCTGCCACGGAGCGGATGGGAAAGGATTGGGAATGGACTTGGACTATTCCACGTTCAAGGGACCGCTCCCAAGGAATTTTACCGACAAGATGTGGCAGCAGACCAGAACGGATGGAGAATTGTTTTGGATTCTGAAAAACGGAAGCCCCGGAACGGATATGGCGCCGTTTATTCCATTGATTTTGACGGAAGAGGAAGCGTGGCAGGTCCTGATGTATGTTCGGTCGTTCGGTCGGCCATGAGGAGTGCGGCCGGCATCTGCCTGGTCGGTATTAGGGCATCGACTGCAGCCTTAGCGGCGGTAGGCCGCCAGGAACATGGCCAGTCGACTGTGGTCCGGAGGGGGGAGCCGTAGGAATTCAATGCCGAAGTAGCCGTCACGAACCCAGCGTATGGCTGCGAGTTCAACGACCAAGGCGCGGACCTGGTCTGGCAGGAGCAGGCGAACGGTGACATAGCCGCCCTCCAATACTGGGCGGTCGCACTCTATCAGGCAGCCTGTAGGGGACAGATTGTGAATCATGCCCTCTCCAATAAAGGGCGCACCGGCGAACATGGCTGGATGGCTAACTCCTAGGCGGTCGTGGGACCGCTGAAAGCGAAGAGTGGTAGCTGATGCGGTGGAATGGTTGTGTGGCCTTTGTGGCGGCGATGCATGCGTTTGCATGAGTGGCAGTGTAGGGCGTGGGAGTGAAAAACAACAGCCCTGCCTTAGAGGGGCCTGTGGCGACTCGGGTGGGCCACTGCCTGTGGGTGGCAAGCCGGTACCACCGCGGATTCTTGAGGCTATCCCCGGATGGCGACGTAAAACCGATGGTGGCAGGAGCGGCATCGCCATGGAAATCGACCGCAGAGATGTCGAAGGAAGTCGCGCCATCCACGACGCTCCGATCGACGTACGGTTTCAATGCAGCGGGGACAAGTGAAGAAGGAGTTGTCTGTTGCGGCCTGGTGTGATCGGTCATTCTGGGAGGAAGGAAGGTTCATGCTGGGGTGTGTCCGTTGAGTTGTTCCATCAACGACGGCTCTTTCAGAAGGGACTGACAGGCAGTGCGCAAGCTCAAATCTCCTTGCCTCAGATGCGACAATCGGTCTCGATAGGGGATGAGGAGCAGATCGAACGGCGCATAGCACAGCTGAGCCGCGAGCGCCTCGCGGCTGCTGGGGGCGGTGCTTTTTTTGCGAGTGTCTACGGGGTGTCCGTGAACGGTTCTCACTCCTGCCACCATACCAAGCGGATCAGATAGATTCCTGCCACATAGGTTCCTGCGATGAAGATTGCCCAGAGCATGATTCGCTTCTCCTTTTTGCGCTGATTAGACTCAAGGTAGTTCGCAATGACTCGTCGTGATGTGGTGGGAGCAACTCGCATACCACGAAAGCAATTCCGCGTTGCACGGATCGAAGGCGAAAATTCTTGGGTCTGCGGGAAAAAAACATCTGCCTATCGTGGGATGCTTTTTGCGGTGCGTGATGTCGGTGTATCTAATTCGATAATCGATGAATCAATTTGGATAAAATCATGGGGCGTGACGTGGCCTGCGGGACGCTATCGTAAATGCCGTTCGATAGGTTTTGACGAAGATCGCTCAGGGCAGTTGTAGTTGTCACACCGTGTATCCGCAGCTGCTTGCCGAGAAGCATGTCCATCGACGTGTTTCTTTGACTGCTCCATGGTGGCGATTAGGATCAGTAGGCGAGCAGTAGGGAGCCCAGCACTGCGACGAGTACCATAAGTAAGGACACGAACAGGCTAACTACGGCAGGAAGATTCCAGTTCATTGTGTGAGTGTGTTCCTGTGAGGGTAGGTTCTCTGACTCACCAGTCGTAGGTTGATGTGGTTACTTCTGTGCGTTATGCGGATGGAGGCTGCGCAGTCGTTGTTCGAGCGCGAGGGCTGTGGCAGTGATGGCGTAGCTGCATTCCCCGCAAGACAAGAAACCGCCCGTTGGCACTAAGCTGTGGCGTCTGCATTGGGGACACTCGTAAGCTTTCATTGTCATGCTTGTGCTCAGTGACAGAGGTCATCGTGCATTGGCGGACTTGGTGAGAGCGGGGCTTGGATGTGTTGTGAGAGCGGGGCTTGGATGTGTTGAAGGGAAGTTCGTCGCAGATATTCAATGGATAACTTAGATGAGGGACTGGTTGTAGCCGCTGTGCGATTTCCACAGTTGACGCAGCGCCAGCGGCCTTTCGGCTGGTAAAAGTCTATGGATGGTTCGATCGTAAGGTATCCTCCGCAACGTAAACATTTCATGGGACTATCCTTTCCTGCTTGGCCCGGTTCGCTGAAAGCCGCAGGGGAAGCAAGTGAAGTAAAGGGTCTCACTTCACTTGCTCCGTCCTGCGGGTTCGTGCACGCTGCCCCTGGACTGATGGGTAGAGTCAGTGCCAGAATTCCGTCGCGCGAGGGGACAAACGAGCTGTTTAATCCCTAGTCGGGCAGAAGGAGGAGCAGGGCGACAGAGTTATATGATATGAAGTCTCAAAATAATTATGGGTCATGTTCATGATCTGAGGAATGTTCATTTTCCTGAAGTTGAACGATGGGGAAAGCTTTGGTCAGGTACGATTTGCAAGTGCTGTTGGTGCAGTCTGATCAGGACGGAGGAGGAAATGCCGCGCTAGAATGAAAGGCCAGCGGCTCTGATGAAGGGGGTTATAGATCGGAGACCTGCAGACGGATGACTGTGCACAGAACACGGGAGCGAAGGTGGACGAATTGATTGTGAGCGGAATGGGGCAGGTTTGCCGGGTGAACGTACTCGAGTTGGCGAATTGCCTCACGAGTCACACACGAATAACACAGACAGCCCCTTCCGTCGAAGCGGCTGTCACAAGTACCGAGTAAGTTATTGATTGATTTTGGTGGGCCGTGTAGGGGTCGAACCTACGGCCCGCTGATTAAGAGTGAATGCGAGGAGATGGCTCAATTCATTGTAAATTGGGCCATCTCTACTTCAGTACAAGGGATTAGGGCATAGGCTCTCTGGTTGTATTTGTTCCTCTTTCTCGCGTGCCAGTGCCTTTTGGCGGAACGCTTAACACCTCTTTAACACCAACTTCTTCCTATTGTTTCCTGCTGCGACGGCCGGGGAAGTATCAGCAAAAATTCTTGCCAGAAGGGTCGGTTCACAAACTTCTATGGCGTCGGCAAAGCCCGGCCTCTCCTCGCGACACTAAAAAAAATCTGAAAACCATTTTTTGAAGTGGTCGGCCCCGCCGTTTTCGTTCCAATCGGAGAGAGAGTTTCCGGCATCATGCCCCTTAAGGGAGGAAGGAGGATGCCGTGAAACGCACACGCTTCAGTGTCAAGCACGTCGTGGCGGTGCTCAAACGGCCGGAGTTGTGAGCCTCGGTTGCGGACCTCATCCGTCATCTCGGGATTACCGAGCAGACGTTCGATCGCTGGAAGCGGCGATATGCCGGCCTGGAATCCGAGCACGTCCGCCAGTTCAAACAGCTCCAGGAGGAACATGCGAAGCTCAAACGGCTGGTCGCAGACTTGTCACTGGATCAAGTGATGCTACAGGACGGGTTCGTAAAAAAATGGTACGGCCCTCGCAGCAGCGGGTCGTGGCGCAATACCTGGGTACGGCCTATTCGATCATTGAACGCCGTGCTTGTCAAACCGTCCGCTGTGCGAGGGCCAATTATCGCTATCGCAGTTACCGGAATCCTCGCAACGAGCTCTGCCAGCGAATCCGGGAGATGGCCCAGACCCGTGTCCGCTCCGGGTACCGGAAAATTTGGGTCCTCCTGAATCGAGAAGGCTAGATCGTGGGCAAGCTGCTGGTCTATTGCCTGTACCGGGAAGAAGGCTTGACGCTGCGGCATCGGCCAGCGCGGCGGCGCAAAGCGATCGTGCCCCGCACCCACCGGCCCCCGGTCACCAGACCGAATGACGCTTGGACGCTGGACGTTGTGGCAGATCACTTGGCCAAGGGGCATCGGATTCGGGCTTAACCGTCGTGGATGGCTGGACCCAAGAACGGGTGGCCATTGAGGTAGGCCAGCGGCTCCGTAGCGAGCACGTCGTGTAGGGGTTGAATCGACTCACCGCGCAACGCGGTGCACCTAGGCGACGCTTCTGCGATCATGGCAGCGAGTGTTGCGGTCAACTGGTCGATCTCTGAGCCTATCAGTACCAGGTGCACATCGACTGCTCACGACCCGAAAAGTCCACGGACAACGCTTATGTGGAATCCTTCAACGCGACGGTCCGGCGGAAATGTCTCAATGTGCGCTGGTTCGAATCGCTTCATGAAACCCAAGAGCGCATTGAGGCTTGGAGGCGAGAGTATAATGAGAATCGCTCTCACTGGGCACTCCAGGATCAAACGCCAGCCGAATTTGCCAAGCGGGCGGCCGAGAATCCGCTCTGCACCCCCGCTCTCACTGCTGGAGACTCTTCCTAGAATTGGTGCAGAAATCGTGGGCTGGCCAGTGGCAGTCCAGACTAACATTCCATCTGGACCAATTCAGCCCGGCTAGGTCAGTGCAGTTAGACCGAAAGACTGTCTACAACGCTGTTTATAAACTGACTGGCGAAAAGGTGGCGAGTTGTAAATATAGGAAAAGTTGGAGCGAGAAACGGGATTTGAACCGGCGGCTCTTGCCTTGGAAAGGCGTCTAAAGCGCAATATTATCAATGCTTTGAGAAAGTTTGCATTTCATCGATCACTAGATTTTTTCAGCACTTAGCAAATGGACCACCTATATAGGCGGTGAGCCTTAGATGTGAAGATCACCGCATCCTTCTCGAGCTGCCGGCAAAGGTCGCCGACGGGGGTACCGCTGTCGGCTTGGCGGAGTGCATAGACGATCTGTTCTTCGGAGAATTTCGACCGCTTCATCGATCCACTCCTTTCGTCAAGGACTGTCGAAGCCGCCATTCTACTCTCGTGTTAGATTGCCGTCGTTTTCGGAGGGAACGTCAACATCGTGCGACATGGGTGAATAGGGCTTGATCCGGTCCAACTGCTGCATGGTCAACAGTATCTCGTCATTCGTGTCTACCTCCAGACAGGGTGCAACGCAGATTACTACACATCCGAAGCTCCGGTTATGCACGGTTCCCAACCGGCTAACAGCCTGCCACAGGGTTACTAAACGGCGCTCTTAACAATTCTAGTTGAATCCAAATAGATTCAGTTATGTATCTAAATAGATTCAGTGCTAGCCCGAACCTCATACATATATTGAGACTGGCGATTGCAATAATCACTCAAAGCAATGCTTTAGAGTTGAGAGATTTTTCTGCAAGGTGAAGACCAGCATGGCACTACTTATGCTCTGCATAGAGTAAGCAATTTCAGCTCATCACTAAGACCGAGGAATCAATTTTTGTATGATTTTAGATAGACATAACTATTACGACATCTGTCCAAGACATGATCGATCACGCATCCAAAATCCTGGCCAGTCTTGTTGAAGAATATGACCTTTGATGCCCTTTTGAAATCTTATACAGGCAAACAAAATGGGATTGAATACGTATGGTCACTTGAGGCCAAACTATTGGAAGCATAACCATGACTCAGCTGTTTACTCGAGAGTATTTATTATTTTGCTCCTGGCCCTGTGTTTTAGTTGTGACTCTACGAGTAAACAACTCGCGACAGGAGGTTCATCCGAAGTGAACACAGGAATAGAAAAAAAGTTGGTGGGCGATTGGCTCAATTCTCATGAGGAGAATTCTGGAAAACAAATGATCTTTCGGCCCTCTACGTACCCATTTCTCCCGTCGCGCGGTCGATATGGATACCAGATAGAGAAAGGGGGGGGGCTGAAAGTGATCCGACCCGGTCCCACTGACAAGCGAGAAATTACCGACGGTACTTGGTCTATCGAAGAAGACAGCATACTCATGCTCCGACCTGCGGGCGGAGCGTCCCTTCGTTTTCGGATTATATCCGTCGATGCCGAGCGGCTGGTTCTTGCCCCACTTTGATATTGGCAAAACGATTCCAGTCTGCGAGGTGGGTATCCAGTTGGCTGTTTATCGGGTGACAGATGTGCAGTTTCATGAAATGCACAGCGATATGTGCACTTCCAGATTTTCACCACCTACTATAAACCAATTAACGAAGGAGGAATACTATGGCCAACGAAGCTCCCCGCCGCACTTGCGGCACCCAGAACGTGCACCTGAGGTTGATGTCATCAAGCCAAGAATATGTTGCCAACCGTGCACGCAGTAATAATCATGCGCTTGAGTATGCGAGGACTCGCGGTGCATTCCAACGGCCTGGCGTGACGGTAATCCCTGTCGTTGTACATGTTGTCTACAACATTCCAGCGCAGAATATCTCTGATGCCCAGATTAATAGCCAAATTGAAGTCCTGAACAAGGATTTCCGTAAGACTAATCCAGATATTGCCAGCCTTCCGGGTGTCTTTGCACCGTTGGCGGCTGATGCCCGTATCGAGTTCAAATTGGCAGAAAAGGACCCCGCAAACAGCCCGACCAATGGCATCACTCGTACCAGCACAGTATCGGCTTCTTTCATCGACGATGACAAGGTCAAGAGTGCCACCACCGGGGGCCATGACGCCTGGCCGAGTGATAAGTATCTAAATCTATGGGTTTGCCCACTGGGCGGCGGATTGCTTGGGTATGCCCAATTTCCAGGTGGTCCAACTGCCACAGACGGCGTTGTGATCAATTGCACTGCCTTTGGCACAATCGGTACGGCAGCAGCACCCTTTAACCTTGGCCGAACTGCAACCCACGAAATCGGTCATTTCCTCAATCTCAATCATATTTGGGGAGACGACGGATCCGCATGCTCAGGTACTGACTTTGTGGGAGACACACCGAATCAAGCCGGCCCAAATTACGGCACGCCGGCTTTTCCTCATGTCACCTGTAGCAACGGCCCTAACGGTGATCTTTTTATGAACTATATGGACTACGTGGATGATCAAGCAATGTTCATGTTCACCGCTGGCCAAATAACCCGCATGCAGGCGTGCCTTGACGGAGATCGTTCTACCCTGGGCGTTAAGAAGCTCCCAACGCTCAAGTTTGTCGACGACCCCACGCTCAAGTTCAGGGAAGATATCACCACCAAGTTTGCCGATGACCCTTCGCTCAAGTTCGCTGACGATCCCACGCTCAAGTTCAGGGAAGATATCACCACCAAGTTTGCCGATGACCCTTCGCTCAAGTTTGTCGACGACCCCACGCTCAAGTTCAGGGAAGATATCACCACCAAGTTTGCCGATGACGGAGGCAGCGGTTCGATCAAAGTTTTAGATGATCCCATCGGCACCGTCGGTGGCGCCGACCCGATTGGTTCCGGACCGCTGAATCCTGGAGGACCTGTTACAGGGGCCGGAATGCGCGGAGGAAGCACGCCGTTCATCCTATCTACCCCCCATCATTCCATGGCATGGAAAGGATCTTTCCCTGAGGCCTATCAGGCCCAGTTGACCAATTACGAGCAACAAATCGAGCAGTTGGAACAATTGCTATCGCAATACCAACAGAGCGAGCAGACTGGGATGCTAACGGATGCAGATCGACAACAAGCTGAGCAGATCCACCAGGAATACCAGCGTCTAGTAGGTGAGTATTCACGGATGATTCAGGGAAATTAAGCGGGACTTAAAACGGGAGGAGTCGGAAAGTGGTAATCATCATTTCCAGCAAATCGGACACTCATGCTTTGGCAGTACTCGAAGAACTGCGGCAAATAGACGCACCTGTTCGGCTACTGGATCTTTCCGACTTCCCTCTCCGTTCCAAGCTTTCAATGACATACACAGCGCGAAATGGTCCGCGATTTACTTTAGACACGGATACCGGTTTAATCGACTTTTCGGAGGTCAATTCCATTTGGTGGCGCCGTCCCCAACAATTTCAATTAGACCCATGCATTCAGAACCAGAGCCATGCTCAGTTCGCGTTCAATGAATCGCAGGAAGCTATCATGGGTCTATGGCAATCTCTCGATATCTTTTGGATTAATGATCCAGCCCGTGATGCAGCTGCACACCGGAAGGCATATCAGCTTAAGTTGGCACGAGAGCTTGGAATCCCCACTCCCGAGACGCTGATTACGAACGACCCTAATGCTGCTCGTCAATTCATCAAGATGAATGAGAAGACGATCTGCAAAGCCTTCTCCGCCACACAGGATAATTGGAGAGAAACACGCTTGGTTGGAGAACAAGAGCTAGTCAACATCGACAGTGTTCGCTTTGCTCCCGTGATCTTCCAGAGCTACATTGAAGCCATATACGATCTTCGAATTACAGTCGTTGGAGACGACATTTTCCCCGCGGCAATCCATTCACAGGAGACGGCTTACGCCGTAGATTGCCGAATTGACATTGGCAAAGCTCGAATTGAATCCGTCAAGATTCCTGAGCTAGTACAACAGCAACTCCGCCAGTTGATGAAAATGCTTGGGCTAGTTTACGGGGCCATTGACATGCGCCTTGAACCAGATGGCCGATATGTCTTCTTGGAAGTCAATCCCGCTGGTCAATTTCTCTTTATCGAGACTATTACCAAACAACCGATCGCCAAGAGTCTAGCTTCGCACCTAGTCGCATCGAGCGTATCCAGCAGTATGGTCAAAGCCTCAACTCATTCTGAGCACTGCACGCATTAATTGAATTATGTGAAGTCATGTTGGACTTCCCAGGGTTTCACCGGCACTTTAGAATAGTCGTGAGAACAGGGGGAAGACCAATGGGTAGTCGATGGAAATTGCAGCATGTCCGACGGAAATACACGTTCATCAAAGCCCATCGCCAAGAGTTTGATACGGCACATGATGTGCCGCCTCCTCGACGTGTCGCGTCGCGGGTTCTATCAACGGTTACGGAACCCGCTCTCTAATCGAGCGGTGGAGGACCAGCGGCTGCCTGGCCTAATCCGCGCAGCCTATACGGCGAGCCACGGCATCTGCGGCGCCCCGCGGATCTTTCTCGATTTGCGAGAAGTCGGCGAAACGTGTAGCAAGCATCGTGTGGCTCGGATCATGAGCGCCAACAACCTGAAAGCTTGATACGGTTACCGAACGCCTCGGTACACCAGAAGCCCCACGTCTCTCCTGACGCTCAATACGCTGCAACGAGGGTTTACCGTCCCCCGGTCCAACACCGCCTGGGTTACCGACATTACATACGTGCGCACATGGGAAGGCTGGCTCTATTTGGCTGTTGTGATGGACCTGTGCTCTCGTCGCATTGTTGGCTGGTCCACCTGACCTTCCCCCCGAAAACTAGACCCTTAGCGTGGAAGTCTACCTGTGTTGAGATGGTGTCCACAGGAGGGACACATGACTCGAAAACGGCACACGGAAGAATAAATCATTGCCTTGCTCAAGGATGCTCAAGCAGGCATTGGAGTCCACAAGCTCTGCCGTAAGCACGGCATCTCCGATGCCACCTTTTCTAAGTGGCGGATGAAATATGTCGGGCTCGAAGTGAGTGATGTGAAGAAGCTCCGCCAACTGGAGGACGAAAACCGGCGGCTCAAACAGATGGTGACGGACCAAGCGCTGGACATCCAAGCGTTAAAAGCCATCACCGCAAAAAACTGCTAGGGCCCAAGGCGAAGCGAGCGGCGGCTCAGTGGAGTACCGAGCGCTTCGGGCTCGGTCAACGACGGGTGTGCCGCCTCCTGGGCCTCGATCGCCAGACGCTCTGGTATCATAGTCGATGTCAGGACGATGCCGCATTGCGGACACGGATTTGGGAGAGTGGCGAGACGAAGCGGCGGTAAGGCTGTCTCTGGATCTATGTGCGCTTACGGCACGAGGGCTGGCGCGTGAATCATAAGAAGGTGAAACGGATCTACTATCGCAACGAGGGGCTGTCGTTACGGCGACGGCGGCAGAAGAAGCTGGCCGCTGGCCTACGTTTTGGGGTTTGGGTCATTTTCGCCACGCCATCAGGCAACGTCTTTGTGAGAAATCTCGCTAGGGGATGCTCCTACAGCGGCGCTTGTTTGGCCGTCTTGTATTCGGCAAGTACCTTCTCTATGCTCTCACGCAACATTGATCACCTCACGACTTCCGGGAAAACAGGGGAATCCGGCGTACATTGAAAATAACCGTTGGATGAATCATAGATCGTTCGGCGGCAGGCTGAGTGTTAGATGAAGATCGACCACAACTATCATTGGGCTCGCCGATCCATACCAACAGACTTGTGGACCCTTGGTGAGCTCGCCCAACTTCTTGGGGTGAGTCGTCATCAAGCACGGCGCATTCTTCTAAAATCATGCTTGCCGTGCCACCTGGTTGCCAAGCACTGGTGGGACAAGCGAACCGGTCTGGGGTTTACCAGAAAAGCATGGGCGTTACCCGTGACAGCCGCATTGGTTCTCCTGCTTGAGCGCGTGCGGCGGCATGTGGCCTCTGACGCCAGGGCCTTAGGCGTTCCAATTCCTGCCACTCTTGAGCTGAAGATTATTGAGCTAAGAGCCACGATCCATACTCCCATCGCATAAACTCCTTCTATAGCAGTGCAACCCCGCAAGTGTTCTCCTTGGGTCGCGCGGCACAAATTTTTTTATCATCTTGACGGCACAGTATATGTGGGGGCGACATAGCATATGTGGGGGATGGAGCCCTGTCCGAGCTCGTTTGGGACAATTTTTCAAGCGGACCAAATTTGACACGTATCTATCACTAGGGTATAAGGCCTTTCGAACAGTGGTGCATGGTGTCCCTGACACCGAGCTGGTATTCCCACCCTGAATAAGGCGGAATGCCAGTTCCTTTCGCACCAGCACATATCGGTTAGCTCCCACGGCATACCTTAAAACGAATGCCTTGTTTGGACGGTAGTCTCTTACAAGGTGTTTAGATGTCGTCAATCGTAGCTTCCATCCGGCACTCCAAACTTCCACTTCATGCGTATCCCAGGCTGCTCCGTTACCGGAGTGCCTTTTGGGAGCTTCATCACGCTTCGCCGGCGTTCGTCCGTCCAGACACAGAGGTCGGTTCGTTTCTTCACGTCACCATCATGGAGGTCCTGCAATGCAGTTACACAATGCTGGAACGGTGGCCGCAGTTACCGGACTGCGGCAGCACAACATTTACCACCTCGCGAAGCGGGGCATGCCTCACTATCGGGCGGGGATTCGAATCCGCTTTAGTTTGACTGAGGTTTTGGGATGGATGAAAGAGCAGGCAGTGGAACGGTTGGAGAGAGCCAGGAAAAACCCCGCACTCTCAGCTTCGCATCAGAAAGCTGAAGAATAGCGAGTTGGTCCGCTGCCGAAGCGCCACTTCGGCAGCAGCCACAACAAACATTCCCTTCTTGACCCCTTGAGGAAAGGATCAACATGACACACCCTACTTTGTCCTATAGCCATTTGCAAGCCTGGAACGCCATCGCCCAAGAGTTCAGGCGCGAGCTTTCCATTTGCACGGAGTGGAATGATCCGCTTGTCGCCGATCGCTTAGATCAGTTCGAATCACTCATTAATCGTTGTCTATTGGTGGTGCCCAAGCCGGAGGGGGCCCCTTCGTTCCCCGTTCCCCTTCAAACCTCGAATTTCGCCCAGGCATGTACCCCAGAGGATGACGGCGACCTCCACGGCTTCGAGTCAGTAGGCAGCATTATCCAGAGGTTCGATCTTACCCAACCACCCCTCCTCCACCCAAAGGTGAAGCCGTGAACCGAGCTCCTGCTTTTCAATTCTATCCTAGGACGTTGTTGGACTTTCGGGTGCAGCGCATGAGCCTCGCGGCTCAAGGAGCCTACATTCGGCTACTTGGCTACATGTGGGCAGACGGTGAGAAACAGTGTTCCATCGTAGATAACAATGAGTGCCTCGCACGTGCCCTCGGGATTCCGGTTGAAGAATGGATGTCGCTCCGCAAGGAAATTCAATACGACGGCGATCCAATTTTTGAGGAAAAAAATGGGCTGTTAGTGTCCGCATACTTGCGAGAGGCAGCACTGAAGCAACGCAAGTATCGGCAATTGCAGTCAAAGAAAGGGGTGCGTTCCGCTGAAGCGCGGCGCAACCAGGGTTCGTGTCGGGTTGAACCGGAGTACCAACCGAAAGGCAACTCTTCCTCTTCATCTTTATCTTCATCTTCTCTTGATTATACAGAACAAGAGAAAGCGCCAAAACTTCGGAGTGCAGCCACCAATCCAGCGGGGTTCGAAGAATTCTGGGCTGCCTATCCAAAGAAGGAAGGCCGTAAGGCATGCCTGCAGTGGTGGCGGAAGCATCGGCCATTGGCCGACCTTCTCGCCATCATGCTCGCCCAAATCGCAGCGGCCAAGCAAACCAAGAAGTGGCAGGACGAAGGAGGCAGGTACATCCCAATGCCGGCAACGTGGCTCAACCAAGAACGTTGGAATGATGAACTGCCCTCAAAAGGTTCAATGTGCTCACAGATTGAGGTGGAGCTATGACCCAGGCCAAGAAAACTTTTGAGGATGTACGGATTGATCTGCAGGACCGTTCAGGAGTGGAAGTTCAGACCACTTGTCCCCAATGCAGTCACACTAGAAAGAAGGCGAAGGGGCGGTGTTTGTCCGTCAATACGATTGAAGGTGTCTGGTGTTGCCACCACTGTGGCTGGAGCGGCTCACTCAAGGCGGGCGAGGAATCTCGGTCCCAGCCCCCGAGACGGATCGTCCGCCCTTCTTTCGAAAAGCCGTCCACGGTGCCTGAGGTGCTTCATGAATGGTTTGCACGACGCGGGATTACCGAATCTATCGTGGGCCGGTATGGCATTGCTCTCCAGGATGTGTATTTGCCGCAACGCGAGGAAGAAGTTCCGTGCATTGTCTTTCCATACATGCGAAACGACGAAGTGGTCAATCTCAAATACCGCTCGCTGGAGGGGAAAGATTTCCGACAAGTGCGCGGAGCGGAAAAAGTCTTCTATGGATTGGACGATCTAACAGAATCCTGGGCGGCAATCGTGGAAGGCGAATGCGACAAGCTGGCCCTCGCGGTGGCTGGTATCGCCAATGCGATTAGTGTTCCGGATGGCGCTCCCCCGCCCAATTCCAGGCCAAGCGATACGAAGTTTGATTTTCTCACGAATTGCGCCGCGCAGCTGGACTCCCTCAAGAAGATTGTCCTCGCCGTGGACCAGGACGCTGCAGGTCAGACCCTTGAGGCAGAGCTTGCCAGACGTTTAGGGCCCGGGCGTTGCTATCGCGTGCGGTGGCCAGAAGGCTGCAAGGACGCCAATGACGTGCTGGTCCAGAAAGGGGCCGATGAATTACGACGATGTATCGAGGAAGCCAAGCCCTACCCCCTAGAGGGGGTTTTTAGTGTGGCGGATTTGGCGGATGACGTGATGTCTCTGTACCAAGGCGGATTTCAGCGCGGGGCATCAACGGGCTGGGAGTCTGTGGACCGACATTATACGGTGCGTCCTGGGGAACTCACCGTCGTAACTGGTATCCCCTCACACGGGAAAAGTCAGTTCCTCGATGCCCTCGTGATGAATTTGGCCAAGCAGGACGATTGGCCTTTCGCGGTGTGTTCCCCCGAGAATATGCCGGTATCGCGACATGTGGCAAAGCTGACGGAGCAATATACCGGGCAACCCTTTGGGCCCGGCGCTATGCCTCGCTGTTCTCCCCTGGTGCTTGCCGAAGCGTTGAACTGGCTAGAACACCGGTTTGTGTTTATTGCGCCAGACGAGGCCGTAACCATTCCTGCCATTCTTGAGCAGGCGAAGTTGCTGGTCGCTCGGTGCGGAATCCGGGGGTTGATTCTTGATCCATGGAACGAGTTTGAACACACCCGGCCCCACGGCCAAACGGAGACGGAATATATTTCGACATCGCTAGGCCAGCTCCGCCGATTTGCGCGTGCCTATCAGGTACATGTGTGGGTCGTGGCCCATCCTCAAAAGCTGTACCGTCTCGATGACAAGACATACCCTGTTCCAACCCCCTACGACATTAGCGGCTCAGCGCATTGGCGTAATAAGGCCGACAATTGCCTCACCGTTTGGCGCGATGAAAAGCTGCCGGACGAACCGGTGCAAATCCATGTGCAAAAAGTACGGTTTAGGGAAGTGGGTAGTCCGGGCGTAGCCTTGCTTCGGTTTAACCGCGTGACCGGGCAGTATCAGGACTACCTTCCATTCGTAGACCCTTCATCATAGAGGGCTTCGGAGACATCATGGAAACGGCATCATCGTCTAGCGTAGCCGCGATCAAATTGTGAACGGTGGACGATCTACATGATGGAAATTGAGGTTCAAAGTTGCGATTGGCTGAAGCCAGCACCGGAAAGGTGTGTAGCAGAAAGGCTAGGTAATTAATGAAAGAAGACAGGACCTTTGCACGGCTCATCAGTATCAAGGAGGCTGCGGCATATACCGGCCTTTCCATCCACACCGTTTACACCATGGTCAGTCAACGGCGTATCCCTTTCGTGAAGATGGGTCGGCTCGTGAAATTTGATGTGGCCCTCCTGGATACGTGGATTAAACAGCGTACCGTTATGCCGATCAGTTCGCATCGCCCTTGACAATGTATGCTTAAAGGATTACAGATGGCCATGCACACACAGTTGAAGGAATGGCGTGAGAAGCGAGGCTTGAGCCTTCGACAGTTGGCAGCGAAGAGCGGGATTCATCACATGTCGCTGTACAAGCTGGAGGCGGGAAAACTCGACCCCCAGCTCTCCACGCTCCTTAAGTTGTGTGCGGCATTAAACATCACTCTTAACCAACTCGTTGGGGTGGCCAAAGAACCACGAAAAGGAGGGAAGTCCTATGGGACTCACCAAGCGAAAGGATAGTTATTATGTCGAGTTTCCCGTCATCGAGAACGACGGGTTTTTGAGGCTTGCTCGGGGTGTCCCTCATGCCAAGCTGAAACGCTGGAAGGTGGGATGCCGAAATAAGGAGGAGGCGCGGAAGCAGGAGAGCATTATTAAAACGCATCTCCTGCAAGGCCTTCGTATTGCGCCCGAGGTTCAGCCGTCCATTGTGACCTTTGGGGAATACGCCGAGAAGTGGCTCGGGGTAGCCAAGGGCAGCCTCGCAGCAAAGACTCATGCGAACTACACCCAACTGCTTGCTCTCTATATTCTGCCCATCATGCGGGAGTGTCCTATTGCTGGCCTGACGTGGGGGACCATTAAGGCGCTCTTGGCGGTGAAACAGCAGGAAGGTCTTTCCTTGAATTCGGTGCGACTGATTCGGGCCGTCATCTCCACGATTTTGACCGATGCTGCTGATGAGGAGATTATTTCTGTTAATCCTGTACTGGGACAGCGCCGGAAACGTCGGGCCAGCCAGGTGAACGCACCTGATGTACATCCGTTGTCTTGGGAACAGAAGCAGATTTTCGAGGAGAAACTGGAGGACATGGAGCGAGCTGGGACCTTGTCGCCTGCTTATGCCATGCTGCTTCGGTTATATCTAATGACGGGCCTGCGGCCAGCAGAAGGACGGGCCTTGCAACCAGGAGACATTGACTTCCACGGCAAACGCGTACGGGTGGAACGATCGGCAACCCTGGAGAGTCATGTGAAGAATACGAAGACGGGTGAAACGCGCTGGGTAGATCTGAGCGACGGCTTACTAGAGAGGCTGAGGGGTTACCTCACGTGGATGAAAGCGGAAGCGATTGCGCAGGGACGAGAAAGCTCGTGGCTGTTCCCGTCTAAGACCGGCTCATTACTTGATGAGAGCCATGTGGTCCGAGCCTTCCATCGTGTACTCGACGGAGCCGGATTGCCGAGGTTCCGAGTGTACGACCTGCGCCATACATTCGCCTCCTTACTCCTCTCCTCAAATGTGCCCTTGCTCTATGTTAGCCACCAACTCGGACACACCAAGCCAACGATCACCTTGAGGTATTATGCTCGCTGGATTCCGAGTGGGCAGGTGCATCGCGTCAACGTCTTAGATGCCGCTAACACGGTATTAACACCTGCCACTACCGTGACGGTAGCAGGTGTCTCGATTCCCGCCTAATGTGTTGATTAATTTGGTGGGCCGTGTAGGGGTCGAACCTACGGCCCGCTGATTAAGAGTCAGCTGCTCTACCAACTGAGCTAACGGCCCCACCGGTGTGCACTATGTGTATCAATTGCGACGTGCCTGATAGAGCGATTGGTGCGCCTGACAGGATTTGAACCTGTGGCCCTCAGCTCCGGAGGCTGATGCTCTATCCAGCTGAGCTACAGGCGCTCCCGTCGATCAGACCAGGCACATTAGCACAGCGTTTCCGTGTCTGTCTAGGGCGTTTGTGGGCGAGCTAGAGGAATCCGTAGGGCAAGGGAAGTTCGTCGCCGGTTTGGAGCTGATCCTGTCCCAGTGCCGATAAGGCGGCTGCCTCATGCTCGGCTAGTCGGGCTAACTCTGCCTGGAAACTGGGTGAGAGGCGGATGATGGGAACGGCAGTCTGGACCGTGCAGGCACCATCAACCAGTCCCCTGGATTCACTCGGGATGCCCATGGTGCGACAGGTGATGGGGCGGAATGCGTAGACCTGGCAACTTCCATCGATCCCAAGGGCAGGACAGGGTAAGTCTGCGAATCGCTCGACCATCTCATCGATGGCCGGATCGGCCCATTCGTCGAGGTAGGGTGTTGCGCGGAGCGGTGGGTAGCTCGCTTCGATCAGGCCAACCTGGCGGGCTGCGCGAGTGGTGATGGCCTCCCGTTGCGTGGGAGGTAAGCTTTCGAGGCCCAGTCGCAACGTCTTCGCGTCAAGGCGAGTTATGGGAAAGATGCCGACACAGCATGCACAACAATTAGGGCCGCATGGAATTGCCTCAAGTAGCGAGGCACGAGCACGCCGGAACCAATGGGAGGCTTCTTCGAACACGGAGGTGGAACGTGGGGAGGACGCGTCGGTCCTCATGATGCCTATTCCTCGGACAGAGAAAGATCAACGATGAGTTCTCCCTTTGGGGAGAAGAACCCTTGTCGATCAATCTGGACGATTCCGTTACAGTGCTCCTGGAAAAACTCCAGAATCCATCCGTTAAAATCGTATCCTTCTTCCGTAATATCTGCCTCAATCATGCGCGTGGTGACGATGAAGCGCGCACGGGTCACGTGTTCCTGGGCCAGGCTGGCCTCAAGGTCATCGTGGGAGGAGAGATCCTCCCGGAACTGCCGCTGTTCCTGTTCGAACAGATCTTGATAGGTGCCACGATCGCGGACGCAGAACACCTGGATCGGCTTGTGATCCCGCGCATACCCCAGAATCACCTGAACCCACGCCCAGTCATCCAACATCACGTCGCTCATATCAGGAGGAAGGATCGGCAGCTGTCCTCGAGATTTGAGGAATTCGATCAGTAGTCGTAGCGGGGGCGCATTCTCATTCTTGCAGAACACGCGGGAGTAGATGACCGCTTCGGGCGCGGTGCCTTCCGTTGGTTGGGCTGTAGCGGGAAGAATGGGAAGTTCTCTGGCCATGGAGACGCCTCGTGATCCTGAGTGATACGCTGATTGCTAATGTCCCTGCGTACTCTACTCTCTGATCCGCTTCACGCGCAAGGGTATGGATGGTGGTTGTCGCCAGTCTGGATGCGCCTGCCCGCATGGCGGCTCTTGACAGCCCCTAGGGCTTTGGATACACTCTCGCCCTGTTTTCGGACTGATTCTGCAGACCACGCGCAGATTTCCGGCTCCACCTCTGTACGTACGAGTTTATAGATCGTAGACCGCACAAGTCAGTTCACTTTCATTCGTTGTTCAAAGGGAGGAACGCATGGCCAAGTCGATGACGAAATCGCAGATTGCTGACCATCTTGCTGGAAAGGCGGGAATTACGAAGAAGACGGCGGTCCAACTCCTGGACGATTTTGCCGCGCTTGCCTATCGCGAAGCGAAGAATGCTTTCGTCGTCCCCGGCATCGGGAAACTGGTTCTGGCTAATCGGAAAGCACGCATGGGCCGCAATCCGCAGACCGGTGAGCCCATCAAGATTCCCGCGAAGCGCGTGGTGAAGTTCCGAGTCGCGAAGATGGCCAAAGATTCGATTCTCGGAAAGAAGTAAGCAGCCTCGTTCCTCTGCTGACTTACGGGCCGGTGCGTTCCATGGGAAGGCACCGGCCCAGGTTTTTTCTGCCGGTGCCACCCGTTGGCGCGGATTCGCTAAAACGAGGGGGCCAGTCCGCTTCCGCCGGCGCCGTCATGTCCCACAAAACGCACCGCATCCCCATCCTGGACGATCGAATCTTCGCTGGCAATGCGTTTGTTGATGGTGACCAAGACCTTTTTTTCCCGTAAGAGTTGGAGCATGTGACGAAGGCCACGGCCTTGCCGTTGAATGACCTGACGCACCGTAACCGGAGCGAGCAGTTCGCAGGCCAGGTCTCGTTCGCCTTCCGTCGTCTGCAGTTGTCCCATGAGGGTGATGGTTATCATGCGTTCTGAGTCCTCCGTCGGTAAGGCATCGCGTCATCCTTGGCCCCCGTTCCGGTGAGATCGGTAAATTGACTCCCTTCGGCGGGCGCGGCTAATATTATCACTATGCAATCCCTGAATATCCAGCGTCCCGGGATGCCGGATCTCCAATTTGTGCTCGTGGTGTCTGCGTTGTGCACCTCCGGGTTGGAGACGCTGAACGTGCCGGAAGACCTCCGTCGCAGGGTATTTGATGCCTGTTGGGTGCTTGTGAGTACCGATCCACCGCCTGCCAATCAGGCGGAGCGCGTGTTAGACCTTCGATTCGGTACCGAACTCACGCTTGATGCGCTTGTCGCAGCAATTCGCCAACTTTTTGCAGAGGCGGGGATTGCGACGTTGACCTGGGATCATCCTCCCAGCGACCCCACGCGACCAAGCAGCCCGGCTGCCGCACCGCTGATTGATCGGCTGCAGAAACTGTATCCCGATCCGCCTTCTCCCCCCTCAGGTCCGTCCAGCCAACACTGACCCCTTGTTGCCTGTCTCAGGGGGCACGTCAGGAGTTTCGCCACGAGTGCTCGTGAGCAACGCTCTCGCCCGCGCATATGCCGTCGACGCGATTGCTGAGGTTTTTCCCAGATCAAGTTCCCACGTTCGAAGGGATCGGGTATGATGCCCACGAGCATCACCTGATGCCGGAGGTGTCATGCGGATTGTGCCGACGCCGCTCAGCGGCCTGTTTCAAATCGAACCCGATGTGTTTGGAGATGCTCGGGGGAAGTTCGTCGAGATCTTTCGGGAGTCGCGCTATGACGCGGCATCCATTGAGAAGCCATTCGTGCAAGACAATTTTTCCTGGTCCGTGCGTGGCACGTTGCGAGGGCTCCACTATCAGCTGGGCCGTCCTCAGGGAAAATTAGTCATGGTGGTGAAAGGCTCAGTCTATGATGTAGCGGTCGACATCCGGCAGGGGTCGCCAACCTTTGGGCAGTGGTATGGGGTGGAATTGTCGGACACGACGATGCGCCAACTCTATATTCCTCCCGGCTTCGCCCACGGCTTTTGCGTGCTCAGCGAAGAGGCTGGGTTCCTGTACAAGTGTACGGATGTGTATTCCCCGGCGGATGAACGGGGCATTATCTGGAATGATCCGGAGTTGGCTATCGCCTGGCCTATCACTGCGCCACTGCTTTCGCCAAAAGATCAGGCCTATAAGTGTCTCGCCGATATGACGACGGAGTTGCCTCGCTACATCGGTCGGTAGCTGCAGCCGCCTCTTTGCGCCGAATCAGCTTCTGCCGCTCCCTTCTCAACCCGATGGGGTTCGCCATCCTCACTCATTCTCGATTCTCTAAGTGAAATATCTCCGGACACCTGCGGCGCGAAACCGTGTCTTGCCGTGCAATAGAGCGTCATGCTATGTAGGAATCATTCCTGTCTAGGCGCTGACGTGATGACGATCAATCCGCAGGACATCCAGGTTCGATTTCGTCGACATGCCGTCCGCCTGACGCGTCAGCGGGCGGCGATCTATGCTGCGTTGGTGGCAACCACCAGTCACCCGACTGCCGACGACTTGTACCGGATGGTCAGGCGTGAGCATCCGATGATGTCGAGGAATACGGTCTATTACACCCTGGGGGTCCTACGGAAAGCCGGATTGGTGCAGGAAGTCAATGTGGGGCACGAGGTGGCGCGGTTCGACGGAAACGTCACCATACACCATCACCTCATTTGTGTGCAGTGCGGTCGGATCGAAGATGTGATGGACGAAGAGCTGGACCGCTTGGAGATCTCCACTACGCAGGCCAGGGGGTTTCACATTCTCGGACATCGTGTAGAGTTTCACGGCTACTGTGTGGGCTGTTGATAGGGAACGCGCGATACGTCATCGTCTCGTGGATAAATCGCCGCAGCATCCATTCACGTAAGGAGGAGAGCATGGGAAACAGTTTGAAGGGCACCAAGAGTCATGAGAACCTCAAGCACGCATTTGCCGGTGAATCGCAGGCCAACCGGCGCTATCTCTATTTTGCGCGCCGCGCCGATATTGAGGGCTATCCCGACGTCGGTGGATTGTTCCGCGATACATCCGAGGCGGAAACGGGTCATGCCTTCGGGCATTTGGATTTCCTGAAGGAAGTTGGGGATCCTGCGACTGGTGTGCCGATCGGAAATACCGAGGCCAATTTGAAATCTGCGATCGAAGGCGAAACCTACGAATACACCCAGATGTATCCAGGCATGGCCAAGACGGCGCGCGATGAAGGTTTCTCCGAATTGGCGGAATGGTTCGAGACCTTGGCGAAGGCCGAGCGGTCCCATGCCAATCGATTTACCAAGGGCCTTGATAGCTTGAAGCAGCAATAGTTTCCGGCCAAGGTCGGCCATGGGTTTGTCCGAGGTAGGGTGGGCTGCGGAATGCCGCTGCCCATCCTGCCCTGGTCGACTCGAGGACAAGGATTCCCCTCCGTGAAAGAACTTCGCCTGCTCCAACCCATCGATCCGTCGACGCTCGAAAAGGAAACGCTCCGAATCTACGACGTGTGCGACGGCTGCCGACGCTGCTTTAACCTCTGTCCCTCGTTCAATACGTTGCTTGACCGGATCGATGAGTATGACAGTGACGTGGCGAAACTGACCCCGGCGGATCACCATCGCGTCGTCGATGAATGCTACTACTGCAAATTGTGTTTCAATCACTGCCCGTACACGCCGCCGCATCAATATGGGATCGACTTTCCGCTTTTGATGGCGGTGTGGAAAAAACGGCTGGCATCAGAGCGCGGCACGAGCTGGCGAGACTGGTTGTTGACCAGGACCGACCTTTTGGGGCGACTGAATAGCACGTTTGCGCCGCTGGTCAATTGGGGCCTCGCACAGGGGTGGGTGCGCGGACTCATGCAGTCGGTTCTGGGCGTGCACCGTGAGCGTCAGGTATTGCACTATCAGCGTGAGACGTTTGTGCGTTGGTGGGGGCAGTGGACGAAGGGCCGGAAGCCGGCGACGGCGACGGGAAAGAAGGTCGCCTTATTTGCCGGCTGCTTGGTCAACTATCAAGCCACCGATGTCGGCAAAGCGGCCGTACAAGTACTCGAGAAAAATAATGTTCATGTGGTGTTGCCTGATCAGTCCTGCTGCGGAATGCCGTCGTTTGATATTGGTGACACGGCAGCGATGGTTGCGGCGGCGGAACGGACAGTCGCGTCGCTGAAGCCTTGGGTTGACCAGGGCTATGATGTCGTGATTCCAACTCCCAGTTGCAGTCTCATGATCAAGCGTGAGTATGCGAATCTTCTGGAGGGAGAGGGGGCTCAACGAGTTGCCAGCCAGACCTATGATATCTGTGAGTACCTCATGAAGCTGAAACGTGAGGGGAACCTTGCGACGGACTTTCCCATGAATCCTGGCCGGGTGGCGTATCAGGTGCCTTGCCACTTACGAGATCAAAACATCGGCTTCAAGTCGAAGGAATTGATGGAGTGTGCCGGGGCGAAGGTTGACGTGATAGAAAAATGTTCCGGTCATGACGGGTCGTGGTCGGCCAAGACGGAATTCTTCCCGCTGTCGATGAAGATCGCGCAGAAGGCTGTTCGGCAGGTGGAGCAGGTACCGGCCGATCTGGTTGCCTCCGACTGTCCTCTGGCGGGGTTGCAGCTTGATCAAGCCGGGGCGGCGGCCCATGTCGGAGGAGCCTCGGCGCGGCATCCCATTCAAATTGTGCGTGATGCCTATGGGTTGCCGAGCGATCCACAGGCGTCTTCGGTTGAACAGCGTTGAGCGCGCGAGTGACGGACGACATGATGCCACCGCTGACACAAGCCGATGTTTTGAGCCCCGATGAGTACGAGCGGCAGCGTGAGTCCTATCGGCGGCGCATTATTGAACTGAAACGCCGCCGACGGATCTCGCTCGGCGACAAAATCACATTGGTCTTCGAGAATCGCGAGACCTTACGATTCCAAGTTCAGGAAATGATCCGGGTGGAACGTATCTTGGACCCGCAGAAGATCCAGGATGAGTTGGATGTGTACAACGCGCTCTTGCCGGCTGCCGGTGAATTGAGCGCAACGCTCTTGATTGAGCTGACGGAAGCGAACACGATGAAGGAGTGGCTGGATCGCTTCATGGGACTGGACCATGGCGAGAAGCTTGGGTTGCGAGCCGGCGGAGAACTGGTCTATGGGGAATTCGAAGGCGGGCACAGTCATGAGACCAAAATCAGCGCGGTGCATTTTGTGCGCTTCCGTCCGACTCCAGGGATGGTAAGTGCCTTGTCTGATCAGGCTGTACGCGTGGCCCTGTCCGTTCACCATTCCGGATACGATGCCGAAGTCGATGTGCCCTGGACGATGCGTGAGGAATGGGTGGCGGATCTCCGCCCCCGCGCATAACGCGGCTGTTTGATGTACAATCACGGCTGTCGGCCTGAAAAATCCTTAGGGCGACGAACCTTGGCGAGTGACTACCATGGCGGCTGTGCTCTTAAATAAGCGCATTGAATTTTGCGCCTCTCATCGGTATCACAAACCCGAGTGGGATGCCGCAAAGAACCGGGCGACGTTCGGAGCCTGCAATAACGATCCCGGCCATGGTCACAACTATATGTTGGAGGTGACTGTCGCGGGTGAAGTCGATCCACGCACCGGTATGGTCGTGAATCTCTTCGATCTCAAGGTGGTGTTATTGCAGGTGCTGGAAGAGTTTGATCATAAGCATCTCAACCTAGACCTGCCCTATTTCAAGGCGCAGATTCCGACCTCAGAAAACATCGCACGTGTACTCTGGGACAAACTTGATGCCCAGCGGGACATCGGCAAACTGCAACGCCTGTCGCTGTATGAGGACGAAGATCTCTGTGCCGATCTTACGGCGGAAGCCGGGTTGGATGTCGCGTCAGTCACGAGGCGGTATTCTTTCACGGCCGTGCATGAGGGCCACCGCGGGCATACGTGGGATGTATTTGTGTCGGTACATGGCCCGATCGATCGGGAGACCGGAATGGTGACGGATATCGTCGCACTGGATCGGCTGGTCCACGACCGTATCCTGCTTCCATTCGAGGGGCGCGACCTTCGTATTGCGCTGGCGACTCCCTCTGTCACGGGAGAATATCTGGCCAAGGCCGTGTGGGATCGAATTGTCTCGGTGGTTCCGGCTGGCCGCCTGCAACTCGTCAAGGTTGTTCAATCTCGAGACCTGTCCTACGAATACTGCGGATGAGCCGCTGCTCCAACACCTGCAATGCCTCGCTGAACGTCCGTAACCGTTCGCCCTGGTTTTAGCTGCTTCTTTCCTCTCCCGCTTCTTTCCGCGAGAAATCACATTCGATTCGTACGGTAGGTATTGTCGAGGTGTTCGGCAGGGAGGCAGGGCGTCCATTGCCGTGACCGGATGAGCTTACGTGCGGAACAGGAGATAGGCGAGGATTGCCAGAGCAAGCAGGGCCATGGCGGCAAGCATGCTCCGCGTGACGGACAGCGAACGTTGCGTTGTGCGCAACGTCGTCTGAAGGTCATCAATGGTGTTGGCCTGGACAGCGATGGTCTGTCGGTGGGCGTCAATCTGTTGGTGAAGTGCGGTGAGTATCGGATCGGTAGTCGGCTGTTCCTCAATCGGCACAGTTGCGCGAAGCTGGCTGAGAGTCTTGAGCAGCTCAGGGGCTTTATCCACGACGACCGGCAAGAGCTTTCTGGCAACCTGCAGCGCTGTGACCCACGGAATGCTCATGCCGACCTGCCTGAATTGTGACTCATACACCTACTAACTCATTCATGACATAAGAAGGATGTGCAAATCCACCTGGCCTGAGATTCGCGAAGGGCGATGGTGAAGGCTGGAGTCATGCCGCTGGTCGAGGAGGTGTGAGCATACACGCCGGGACGGCAAAAAGGTCCCCCCAGCATCGGCAGTTCTTGCCGGGTTGCCAAGTTCCCTTCCAGGAAGCCTCTTCCAACTGACTGATTTCTCGTCGTTCCTAGAGCGCGGTTCTCTGGCTCGAATGTTGAAAAGATCCAGTCCCGGTGTAATCGCATGTGTGACTGTCTTGTGGAGGAGCAGGCGTCATGATGTCTATTTGGGAATTTTTCGGCCGGGACATAACCCTCTTCGGTGAGCTGCACAGCCCGATGTTGAGTTGGCTTGGCTCCGCAGGGCTGCTGCTCTTGTTTGCGTGGCATGCCGGAAGGCTGACGTCTGCCATTGCCAGTGTGCAAGGCTGTTACACGCGAGTGTGGCCGACACTCGCCAATCTGGCGGTCAGTCGAAAAAGTCTCCAGTCTGAATGGCTGGTGGTTCCCAATCTCAGCGATATGAAGAAAGCTGCGAATCAGGACGGTGCTCAACCTGAACGGGTCGATCTGGACGATCTCCACACGCTGGATAAGGCAATGCGCCGGGAGCCGCGTCTTGAGCAGGCCTGGTTACACTTTCGGAA
The DNA here is from genome assembly GCA_016788885.1 of Nitrospira sp. Taxonomy (NCBI): domain Bacteria; kingdom Pseudomonadati; phylum Nitrospirota; class Nitrospiria; order Nitrospirales; family Nitrospiraceae; genus Nitrospira; species Nitrospira sp. Next base: position 146,145 of record JAEURX010000013.1, read on the forward strand.
GACATTTGTGGTCGAGCGAACCGCCTGGTTCATCGAACCTAAGGTGTTCGCCACCAGAACGGCGGCGGAGTTCTTCCCGCGCGACCTGTTGAATAGCCGCTTGAATCTGGCCTTTTACCATCAGTTTCCGTCGTTGATTACCGGCGTCGGGTTGTTGTTCACATTCCTGGCGATTCTTATCGGCCTGAGCAAGCTGCATGCAGATGGCTCTCATATCGTCGGTATTCAGGGCCTGATCAATGGATTGGCCGGAAAGTTCCTGACGTCCATCGTGGGCCTGCTCTGTGCCAACGTGTTTGTGTTGCTTGAGAAGTCAGCCTTGCATCGGCTGGCAACAACGCAGCAGCAGTTTGTGACGATGGTGGACGAACTCTTTCCCCGCAAAACCATGGAGCAGATGCTGGAGAATTTCACGCCGGGGACTGGTTCCTCGCCGGCTTCTGCTGCGAAGGGCGGGATGTCCGGCGATCTCGGCGATCGGTTAGTCGGGACCCTGACGGAGCGTCTGAATCCGACCGTCACTGCGCTGAGGGAGGCCGTGGAAGCACTGGGTCGACGGGATCACGGTGGTCGGCCCGCCGCTCCAGACCGGCTGGCAGAGGAACTGTCACGGGTCATGCAGCAGACGATGGCCGTGCCGATCCAAGAGTTGAATCAGGCGATTCAGACGCTTGCTCGATCGGTTGAAGAGCTGAAACAGGAGCGGCAACCGATCTCTCACGAGCATGAGTTTGAGACGACCCTGTTCGAGGGCGAGTTCTCGCAACCGGTGGAGGAAGAGGGCACTCCCGATGACAGTATGCTCGGGTTGCGCTGGTTTGCGAACTGGCGGCAAGGCGCCTCTGTGAAGGAGGCGGCCTAAGATGCGTTCCCACTCATCCCCGGATTCCTCGGAACAGTCGTCGGTGTTGACCATCGGGGTTACGGACTTGATGACCTCGTTGGCCGTGATTTTTATTCTCTTGTTCAGCGCGTATGTCACCAAGGTTTCGGAAACCGAGGCGCAGACGAAAGTGTCGGTGCCTGATTCCGTGCCGGAGGTGCGGGTGGCGAAGACGATGACGGAAGATATCCGAGGAGCCTTGCGGGATCACTTTCAGCGGTTTGATCTGTCACTGGATGCGGATCCGACCGACCCCAATGTGGTGCGCATCGTCGTGCCGGACGCGTTGTTGAATTTTGAGTTTGGCAAGGGGACCCTCTCCGCGGTCGCCGATCAGTTTCTCGTGGATGCAATGCCGACCTACGCCGCGCTCTTGTGCGGGGCCATGCGGGATCGCATTGACTCGCTGGTGATCGAAGGGCATACCGACGATCGTGGGTCGGATATCTACAATTTGAAGCTGAGCCAAGAACGTTCGCTCAATGTCATGGTCAAGGGGCTGGAGGTAATCAAGGATTCGGCGCCCTGGGCCTATCGGTGTTTCCATGAGAAGACGTCCGCCAGTGGCCGGGGCCGGCAGGATTTGGTGCTGGACCAGTCCCGTGGACTGGATCGGGAGAAGAGTCGACGGGTCGTGTTTAAGATTCGCCTGCGATCGACGGATCAACTGGTAGAAGCGGGGTACAGTACACGATCCCTCGACTCCCCGACGGTCAGTTCCCGCCTGTTCTAGTGAGCGGGGGACCGTTGAGCGTCCCTCGCGCAGCGAAATCCCACATCGTTTCGCCTGGCGTCGGGTGCGTAGCCTGCGCGATTCGCCGATCGTATCGCCGTGGAGTCATTGTTCCAGGCGCCTCCCCGCAAGCTCCGGAGCGGGCCGGCCGAAGGGCCGCTCGGATTATCACGCGGGGTGAACCGGTAATACGAGGCATCGTACCAGTCAGCGACCCATTCCCAGAGATTGCCCGCCAGGTCGTAGATGCCGTCGGGAGTCTTGCCGAGCGCCAACTGTCCGACGGTACTCAGGGTGTCATACCCTCGCCACTTGGTTTGCCCTGCGTTCGTATGCCCTTTGGTCGGGTGCGCGTTGCCCCAAGGGTAGATCCGCCCTTCGGATCCTCGTGCCGCGAACTCCCATTCCGCTTCCGTCGGTAACCGCTTTCCCACCCACCGGCAGTAGTCGCGTGCATCGTACCAGTTCACGCCAATGACCGGTTTGTGCGCATGGGCGCCGAGGTCGGCCTCGTGCCACTTGAAGGGTGGGTCGGGCTTTTGTGCATGGAGAAACTCGGCGTAGCGCGAGACGGTCACTTCGTAGGCATCCAGGTAAAAGGGGTTGAGCGTGACGCGGTGGACCGGCTGCTCATCATCCTGGCCGCGATCGTCTCCCATAGCAAACTCGCTGCCGGGGATGAGGACCATTAGTGCATCACGAGCTGGGCTGGCTGAGGCGGTATGTGGTGCAGCGGAGCCGGGAAGTGTTGGTCTTGCGAGGAAGTCGTTGCTGTGGCTCACTCCGGCGGAGAGAACCAACAGCAGTACTGCCAGGATGTAGAGGGGCGGGGAGGTGATTCGCATTGCGTGATGACCAGCCAACGGAGCGTAGGTTCAAATCGGAGCGCTGTCGATGACATTGTATCCCGTTTGCGCGAGGAAGTGTGCGTGGAGGTCTGTGTTGACGGAGCGGAAGCGTCGACGACGAGGGAGGCCTGACCACCGTCACCACACGGAGGATGTTACTTCACCAGGTGGTCGTTGATGAGGGCGGCGAGTTCTGTCGGTTCAACCACGCCTTCACGGGTCAACAGGAGCTTGCCGTGCGCGAAGAAATGGGTTGTGGGATAGGTTTCGAAGGTGTGGGCTTTCTTGATTTCACGGCACCGGCCGGGGACGTGCATCTTGGCTTTGCCGATCTTGATGTCCGGGAACTTGGCGGCGATTTCTTCGAGAATGGGATCGTACTGCTTGCAGGGCTCGCACGTGGCCAGTCCATAGGCAACCACGGCTCCGGTGCTATCGGTAAACTCTTTGTAATTCTCGTCTCGGACGTCTTGCACTGTGCCGGTCATGCTCACTCCTCAGCGTGGAGCCAGGACCGAGCGGGAGGCCCAACGAGGGCCTCCCGCTCGGCGGTTCGGGGAAGTTAGCTCAGCTTCGCGAGGGCAGCGAGAATATCCTTGTCTTCCCGCGCCACCTTGATTTCCTGCACCTTCACATACGCGACCTTGCCGTTCTTGTCGACAATGACCGTCGCACGCTTGCCGCAGTTCAGCGGTTCGAAATACAGGCCATACTTCTTCACGACTTCTCGATTGAAGTCGGAGAGGAGGCGATGCTTCAAGTCGAGGGAATCCGCCCAGGCTTTGTGGGAGAAGAAGCTGTCGCAGCTAATGCCGAACAGTTCTGCGTGGGCGCTTTGGAACTTCGGGAAGTCATCGGTCAGGCACTTGTTTTCACCCTGACAGACCGGGCTCCAGTCGAGCGGGTAAAACGCGAGTACCACGTTGCTCTTCCCTCTGAAATCGCTCAACTTCACGTCCTTCTGATCCTGATCCTTTAATGTGAAATCCGGCGCGGTATCGCCGACTTTAATTTCTGCGGCCACATCACTCATTGAGATCCTCCTAGGTTAGATCCACGCACGTACGCAAAACTCTTTGGTGGTACCACGGCTGGAAAAACCTTGTCAACGGGGCCAGAAGGCCTACCGAAGAGGCGGACTTGGCCTAATAGTTAGATTTTCCAATGCGTTAGCTTATTCGTGCCGTCGTGCTAGCGAGGAGCCGTTGCGATCTGTCTGAACGCAACCGTACGGCCGGTCGGTGCGGCGGTACGATGTTTGATGACGTGAATGGTGCGGGCAATGGCAAAGAGGTCTAATGAACTGCCGACGGTGTGGTTGCGTCCGGTTCGCAAGACTTCGTCGGCAGCCGATTCCAGGAGCTTGATCGCGTCGGCTTCCGGGAGTCCGCGTGGCTGGATCATCTCCAGCTCATCCAGTCCGAACTTCGTGAGACCGAGTGTGTAAAACCACTCGGAACGCTGGTCATCGGCTTCCTTGTGCTGGACGGTGACATGGTCACCGGTGACAAAGACCGTTAACGGTCGATCGTTCCAATCGGAGGGGTTCAGATATTCGTGACAGGTGACATCGAACGCGGTGCCGTCGGTGAGTAACGTCAGGCCGCGAGCGAGCCGCGCGGCGACCAGGACCGTGTCGGTGCTGGTGCCTGGTGTGGTTGCAGATGGTGAGACGACACCCAGTTGCTGATGGTCCCAGGTGAGCACGGACTGCCACTGTGCGGCGTCTGTCTCGGGCAGGCTCGTGAGCACATGGGCGCGCCATGGGCCGTGAGTGGCGCTGGCACGGCCATCCGCGTGACGATCAGTCCACACCAGTGGGCCACCGTACTGGAGGTCGTACCAGATCGTCAGTTCGTCGAGCGACGGTGGGATACCCCGGTAGCCGACCACATACAACGGCAGTTTCGCGGGTGCAGGCTTCGGGATTTTTTTCCGAATTTTCATGCAGTCCGCATGTCAGGCTCTGCGCACTTTCCCGGACTACTTGGCGCTCTTCTTCGCCTTCCGGCGGTCCTCAGGGTTCAGCAGCCGCTTTCGGAGGCGAAGATGCTTGGGCGTGACTTCGACCAGTTCGTCAGGGCCGATGTACTCCATGGCAAACTCCAGCGACATTTCTCGCGGCGGGGTGAGGACAAGGGCCTCGTCGGTTCCGGCCGCGCGCATGTTGCTCAATTGTTTTTGCTTGCAGACATTCACGTCCAAGTCTTCATCGCGGCTATTCTGGCCCACGATCATGCCTTGGTACACATCGACGGTTGCGCCGATAAACAACTCTCCGCGTTCCTGGGTCATGAAAAGCGCATAGGCGGTGCTGGTGCCGGCCTCGAAGGCCACCAGTGAGCCGTGCGGCGCCACGAGGAGTGCCTTCTCGTCCGCCGGGGCATAGCCGGAGAACACGTGATGCATGATGACCGTGCCGCGGGTCTTGGCCAGCAGAATGTTCTTCAGGCCGATAATGCCACGAGTCGGAATGTGATATTCGATGTGCATTTCGCTTGAGGCTGTCTCGCCTCCGACGAGTTTCATGTGACGAAGTTCCCCGCGTCGCTTGCCGATCTCCTCAATCACCGGGCCTTGGTATTCCGCAGGCACCTGGATCGTCAGCTCTTCAAACGGTTCGGTGACGGTATCGCCGTCCCGATGCAGGATGACTTCGGGTTGCGAGATCTGCAGCTCATACCCTTCGCGCCGCATCTGTTCGATCAGGACCCCGAGATGGAGTTCGCCTCGACCGGCCACCAGGAATCGGTCGGCGCTGTCGGTTTCCTGGACGCGCAAGGAGACGTTGGTTTCCAACTCCTTGAACAGCCGCTCGCGAAGGTGGCGTGAGGTGAGATATTTGCCTTCACGGCCGGCGAAGGGGCTGTTGTTCACGGAAAAGGTCATCTGGACGGTTGGTTCGTCGATCGTCACCCGTGGCAGCGCGACGGGATTATTGGGGTCGGCGATGGTATCCCCGATGTTTACTTCTTCCAGGCCACAGAGGGCGACAATTTCGCCGGCTTCAGCCGTTTCGATATCGGTGCGCTCAAGCCCTGAAAATACCGCAAGATCGGAAATCTTTCCCGGTACCTGGTCGCCGTCTTTCGTGAGGGTGACCACGTTTTGTCGCCGGGCAATCGAGCCCGACTGAATCTTGCCGATTCCCATTTTCCCTTTATACGAATCCTGCGCCAGGGCCAGCACCAACAGCTGAAACGGGCTGTCCCGATTGATCGCCGGTGCGGGAATCTTGTCGAGGATCGTATCCAGCAGCGGGGAGATATCCGTTCCGGGCTGCTTCAGATCGAGGGTGGCCTGCCCCTTGATGGCCGAGGCGTAGACAATGGGGAAGTCGAGCTGTTCGTCGCTGGCTCCCAGATGGACGAACAAGTCGAAGGTGCGGTTCACGACATCATCAATCACGGCATCCGGGCGGTCGATTTTATTGACGACGACGATCGCTTTATGTCCGAGGGCCAACGCTTTGCGCAGCACAAACGTCGTCTGCGGCATCGGTCCTTCCTTGGCATCGACGAGAATCAGCACGCCATCGACCATGCGAAGCGTACGTTCCACCTCTCCGCCGAAGTCGGCGTGCCCCGGCGTGTCGACGATGTTGATCTTGACGCCCTTGTAGGTGACGCTGGCATTCTTGGCACGGATCGTAATGCCCCGCTCGCGCTCCTGATCCATAGAATCCATGATGCGTTCACCCATGTCATCGATTTTTCGATGAACATGAGTCTGGCGCAGGACCGCGTCGACGAGGGTCGTCTTTCCGTGGTCGACGTGCGCGATGATGGCGATGTTGCGAATGTCGGTCCGACGACCTTGCGGTGCATGCAGACCGGATGGGGTGGATGAGGGCGCTGAGCTGTTCATAGTCTCCAATGCCTGCCGTGAAAGTGCCAAAAAAAAGACGCCTTCCTATGAAGGCGTCTAAGCCTATGGACTATACCCGACTCAAGCAGCTTCCCGCAAGTTGAATATGGAATTTACGATGGAAACTTCTCTCGACGACGATTCGCGCCTTGCTTGAGTTTGTCAGGTGCGCAATGTATGGTGTGATGGTCGCGGGTTGACCTCTTCCCTCGCAACTACCCTACTACATGTCCGAACTCGATCACTTACTCGATAAGCCGGAGAAGCCTCGTCGTCGCTGGCGATGGTGGAAAGTCGCCCTGATCTGCGTCCTGCTTTCCCTGGTCCTCGGAGGCGGCGGCGCCGCCGGGATCCTCTGGTATTTTTCTCAGGACCTACCGTCCTTGGACCCCTTGCAGAACTATCAGCCCAGTCTGGTGACGCGCGTCTATTCTGATGACCGGCAGGTCATCGGCCAGTTTTTCATTGAGCGACGCTTTCTCAAGCCTATCCAAGAGATGCCGAAGAGCCTGACGCAGGCCGTGATTGCCACCGAGGATACGCGGTTTTTTGAACACCCCGGCCTGGACATCGTGGGCATTCTTCGGGCGACCTGGACGAACTTGCGCCACGGCGGCAAGAAGGTCGAAGGCGCCAGCACGATCACCCAGCAGCTGGCCCGTTCGTTGTTTCTCTCGGCGGAGCGGACCTTCGACCGAAAAGTGCGCGAGCTCATCCTGGCGTACAAGATGGAGTTGGTCCTGACGAAGGAACAGATTCTGGAGATGTATCTGAACCAGATCTACTTCGGGCAGGGCGCCTACGGTGTAGCCGCGGCCAGTCAGACCTACTTCGGCGAGGAGCTTTCCAAGCTCACGCTGGCAGAATCGGCCTTCCTCGCCGGGCTTCCCAAGTCACCCAGCCACTATTCGCCGTTCAAGGCCTACGATCGGGCCAAGAAGCGGCAGGAACATGTGCTCAGCCGAATGGCCGAGGCCGGGTTCATTAGTGCGGCCGATCGGGACCAGGCGATTGCAGAAAAGCTGAACTTCCGCCGCCCGGGAAGCGAGCACCTCGGTCCGTATTTCGTTGAATACATCCGGCAGCTGTTGGTGGCCAAGTTCGGGGAAGCCATGGTCTATAAGGGTGGGCTGGAAGTCTTCACCACGCTGAATGCCGATATGCAGAAAGCGGCGGAGGCGGCTGTGTTCAATGGGCTGCGCGAGGTGGACAAGCGCCAGGGGTGGCGTGGGCCGCTCCGCACGGTCGATCTGGCGACTCTGGAAGTGCCGGCTCCTGATCCTGCCGTCAAGCTCGCCGAGGGCGATATGATGGAAGGAATCGTGACGAAGGTCGCCAAGGATCACATCCTGGTCCAGATCGGCGGCAGTACCGGTCGCCTCGCCTTCGACGATATGGCCTGGGCTTCCAAATATCTTAAAGGAAAAGATCCCACGAAGGACGCCGTTCCGGTCAAGAACATCAAGCAACTCCTGACGCCCGGCGATGTGATCGAGGTCGGGGTGAAGAAGCTTGATAAAGATGTCGTGCATCTGCGGTTGGAACAGACCCCGGTGGTGGAAGGGGCGCTCGTGGCTGTCGACCCGAAGACCGGCGCGATTCGCGCCATGGTCGGCGGGTATGATTTCGCCCGCAGCGAATACAATCGTGCGGTGCTTGCCCGCCGTCAGCCGGGGTCGTCATTCAAGCCGATCATCTATGCGACGGCGATGAATCAGGGGATGAGCCCGGCAACCGTCGTGTTGGATGCCCCGGTGGTGTATGAACAGGAAGAGGAAGACAAAACCTGGAAACCTGAAAATTACGGTAAGCGGTTTCACGGCATCGTCAGCCTGCGGGAGGCCTTGATCCATTCGCACAACCTGGCGACCGTTCGCTTGCTGGACAAAGTCGGAATTCGGAACGTGATCGATTTTTCCCGGACGGTGGGTGTCGTCAGTCCGTTGGCCGCCGATCTGTCCTTGGCTCTGGGTTCGTCCAGCGTCGGGTTGATGGAGCTGGTGTCAGTCTATGGGGTGTTTGCCAATCAAGGCGTGCGCGTGGAGCCCTATGCTGTCGCGAGCGTGCAGGACAGCGGGGGGCGTACGTTGGATCAGGCGGCCATTCAGCCTCGGCAGGTGGTGTCCCGGGAGACCGCGTACTTGATTACGAACATGATGGAAGACGTGATCCAACGTGGAACGGGCATGGCGGCAAAATCTGTCATCGACCGGCCGGTGGCAGGAAAAACCGGAACCACGAACGACTTCACCGACGCCTGGTTTATCGGCTCGACCCCCAATTTAGCGACTGGGGCGTGGGTTGGGTTCGACGATCGGCGTCCATTGGGTGAAACCGAGTCCGGGGCGCACGCGGCCTTGCCTATTTGGATGGCCTTCATGAAAGAGGCGCTCAAGCAGCTGCCGGTCGTGCCGTTCGAAATCCCTGATGGCGTGATGTTCGTAAAGGTGGACCCCACGACCGCGCTGCTCACCGATCAGGATGAGCAGCATGGCACCGTGGAACTCTTTACCAAAGGCACCGAGCCGACGAAGAGCGCGGGCTCGAAAATCGATCCCACCGACTTTTACAAACTGGATCAACTCCAGGACAGTGTCCCCCCCCCCACGGTCGAGCCGTAACGCTTCCCACACACACGAGCATTCCGTTGCACACGTGAGCATGCCCGTGCGGTATGTCCACCCGCGAGCGAGCTGTGGTGACAGTGTTCAGCGAGACGGAAACGGGGCGGGGCGGATCAGGATTGTGAATCCTGATATTCCTCGTGCCAGGCCATCTGGATTGCTTCGAGGATTTTCTCGTTTGATTTTTTGGGGTCGTCTTTGAAGTCGGGGAGGGCGACGATCCAGGCGTGCATGTCCGTGAAGCGGATGGTCAGCGGGTCAGCATCGGGGTGTTCTTCGACTAGACGGATCGCAATATCTTCCGCATCCTGCCATTTCAAATCCATCAGAGCTCCTTGCGTCGGGGTCTCAGGTCACATCAGAGATTTTTTTCCCTTGAAGTCCTTGCTTCAAGGAGTCGTCCAGCATGGCCACGGTAAGACCTTTGGCGGCTTGCTCCAAGTCGGCCATACGTCCGCGAATGACACGGGGGTCGGTTCCCTCTTTGGCCGAGGCTAAAGCCGCGAGCGCAGTGCGAATCCTGGCGACTTCTTCTGGCTCGACGAGATGTCCGCCGTCGGACAACGATTTTTCGGTCGTGGTGATCAACGCGCCGGCATCCAGTCGGGCTTCGATGACTTTTCTTGCACTGACATCGTCCGCCGCGAATTTAAACGAGTCCTCGATCATGCGTTCGACTTCTTGATCCGACAACCCGTACGACGGTTTGACCTCGATGGACTGCGTCTCTCCGGTCCGCATATCTTTGGCCATAACGTTGAGAATGCCGTTGGCATCGATGAGGAAGGTCACTTCGATCCGGGGTACTCCCGCCGGCAAAGGCGGAACCTTGAGACGAAAGCGGGCCAGGCTGCGATTGTCTTTTGCCAGCTCGCGCTCCCCCTGGAGAATATGGATGTCCACACCGGTTTGGCCATCGACATAGGTCGTGAACATTTCCTTGGCGCTGGCGGGAATCGTCGTGTTTCGTCTGATCAAGCTGCTCATCACCCCGCCCATGGTTTCGATGCCCAGGGACAACGGGGTCACGTCGAGCAGCAGCATATCGGTGGTGCCACCGCTCAGAATATCGGCTTGCACTGCAGCGCCGAGGGCGACCACTTCGTCCGGATTCAGGTCGCAGTGCGGCTGTTTGCCGAAGAGAGCCTGAACCCGTTGGCGCACGAGCGGCATGCGGGTCGAACCACCCACCAGCACGACTTCATCGATGTCAGTCGGATTCAATTCGGAGTCTTTCAGGGCCTGGCGGCAGGGGCCAAGTGAGCGCTCAACCAAGACGCTGCAGAGCCCTTCGAGTTGATCGCGTGTCAGCTCGCGCGTGAATTGGCCTTGTTCATCCGGGAGGTCAATGCTCACGGTGGTCTTGAGTTCCTCCGACAAGCGAATCTTGGCGCGCTCCGCTTGCAAGCGCACGGCCTGCATGTGATCGGGATGTGTGCTCAGATCCAGTCCATGCTGTGCACGGATTTCCTTCAGGAGGAGGTCGGCAATCAACTGGTCGAAGTCGTCCCCGCCCAGATGAGTATCGCCATTGGTGGCGAGGACCTCGAAGATGCCGTTTTTTAATTTCAGGATCGAAATATCGAATGTTCCTCCGCCCAGGTCGTACACGGCGATCGTCCCTTGTGTCTTTTTCTGAAGGCCGTAGGCCAATGAGGCGGCGGTGGGCTCATTGATGATGCGCAATACTTCCAGGCCCGCGATCATGCCCGCATCTTTCGTGGCCTGCCGCTGGCTGTCATTGAAATAGGCAGGCACAGTAATGACGACCTTCGTGATACTTTCTCCGAGGAAGGCTTCGGCGCGGAGCTTGAGCTCCTTCAGAATCATTGCGGAAATCTGCGGCGGCGAGTAGGACTTCTCGCCCAGCTGGATCCGGATGACTCCGCCCTTCTCCGTGAGTGTGTAGGGAAAGTAGGTCAGTTCGCCCTGCACATCGGCCAGGCTTTTGCCCATGAAGCGTTTGACGGAATAGACCGTGCGTTCAGGATTGCGCGTGAGATGCTCTTTGGCGGGATCGCCGACGATGAGTCCATTATCGGTCAATGCGACGACAGAAGGGACCATGGCGCGTTCATGGCGGGTCGAAATAACGCGCGGAGTCCCGTTGTCCATGTAGGCAACAAGGGAGTTCGTGGTGCCGAGATCGATACCGACAATGCGTGCCATAGGGATTAGGCGATCGTTGCGACAAGGTCGTTGACGATGTTTTTTACATAGGTGCGGTTGGAAAGAATGTCCCGCATGTCTTTGAGGATACGATTGCGTTCCGCTCGCGCCGCTTCAGTGGCTTCACCGCGGTCTTGCAAGGCATCCCATCGGCTGAACAACTGTTGAAGCCTGGCTTCCAGGTCTCGTTGCCGTTCCTCGAGATTCGTTCGATCAGCATGAAGTTTCGCTCGGAGCGTGGCGGCCTGTTCCGAAGAGCGATCGCTCTCACGGAACTCATCGAGCGTCTCTTGCAACTCAAGAATCTCTTCGAACAAATCGGCGGGCGGCGACGTGCGAATGTCTTTCACTGCGCCGGCTTCGAGATCCAATAAGTACTCGGCACGTTGAATGGGATCTCGCAGGGTGCGATAGGCAGTGTTCAGCATGGCCGAATTGCCGAGACTGATGGACTGCTCCGCATCGCTCTTGTTCTGGTAGAAATCAGGATGGAATGCCCGGCTCAATTCGTAGAACTTGGCTTCCAGGACTTGTGTATCGATGGCAAGGCGCCGGGGCAGCCCGAAGCAGGTGAAGTAGTCGAGGTCTTTCGATACCGGTTGCACCTTGACGCAACGGTCGCAAAAGTATTCGCCGGCCATTTCCGACTGGCAATGCCAGCACATGCTGCGAGCCATCTGCAACTCGCGGCGATCGTCGGTGTTATGGGTATGTCCACTCATGTGCACTCGCTTGCTCAGGCCGAAAACGATTCACCGCAGCCGCACGTTTTATTGGCATTCGGATTCACGAACTTGAAATTACCGCCCATCAGGTCCTTCTGAAAGTCCAGTTGAGTGCCTTGCAGATAGATGGCGCTCTTGGCATCCACAATGACCTTCACGCCGTCGAATTCATACACCTGGTCGTACTGGCCGATCTTTTCATCGAAGTTGATGGTGTAGCTCAGCCCGGAACAGCCGCCTCCTTTGACGCCCAGACGGAGACCGCCTTCCTCAATGCCTTGGACATTGATGAGGCGCTTCACTTCCTTGAGCGCGGCATCGCTCAGAGTAATGACCGGGGCTTGGGCATCGGCATTCGTGGTGACGTCCATTGTGCGCTCCTTCCTATCGGTTACTTCGAGTCGGCTTTCTTTTGGTAGTCGGCGAGGGCCGCCTTAATGGCATCTTCGGCCAATACCGAGCAGTGAATCTTTACCGGGGGCAGATTCAGTTCCTGTACGATATCGGTGTTCTTGATCTTGCCGGCTTCCTCCACCGTTTTGCCTTTCAGCCACTCAGTGGCCAGGCTGGAACTGGCGATAGCGGAACCGCACCCGAAGGTTTTGAACTTCGCGTCCACGATCGTATCGTTTTGAACCTTGATTTGGAGCTTCATGACATCTCCGCACTCCGGGGCGCCGACGATGCCTGTGCCGACCCCGTCCTCCTCCTTCTTAAAACTGCCCATATTGCGGGGATTGTTGAAGTGGTCGACGACTTTTTCGCTGTAGGCCATGGTGTCCTCCGGAAAGTATCAGTCAGAATGGTGATGGTTTCAGATTAATGGGCTGCCCATTGCACGGTTTTCAGGTCGATGCCTTCTTTGGCCATTTCATAGAGCGGCGACATTTCCCGCAGCTTGGTCACTGTTTCGATAATCTTCTTCGCGGCATAGTCAACCTCTTCGTCCAGCGTGAAGCGTCCCAGGCCGAATCTGATCGAGGAATGCGCCAGTTCCGCTCCGACTCCCAAGGCTCGCAAGACATAAGAAGGTTCCAGCGTCGCGGAGGTGCAGGCTGAGCCGGACGAGAGGGCGATTTCCTTGCATCCCATCAGGAGCGATTCACCTTCGACGTAGGCAAAAGAAACGTTCAGATTGTGGGGAAGCCGTTCTGTCGGATGGCCGTTCAAATAGACATCCTCCAACGCCTTCGTGATGGTTGCATGCAGCCGGTCGCGCATGACCGAGAGCCGCGCAGCATCGGCAGCCATTTCCTGCTCGCAGAGTTCGCAGGCCTTCCCGAATCCCACAATCAAGGGCACAGGAAGCGTGCCGGAGCGCATACCACGTTCATGCCCCCCTCCATCCATTTGAGCCGCGATGCGGACCCGGGGGTTCTTTTTTCGGACATACAGGGCGCCGATGCCCTTCGGTCCGTAAATCTTGTGGGCGCTGAAGGACATGAGGTCGATTCCCATCTCCTGCACGTCGATCGGAACCTTGCCTACGCCTTGGGTGGCATCGCAGTGAAAAAGGATGCCTTTTTCTTTGGCGATCTTCCCGATTGCCTTGATCGGGTTGATCGTGCCGATTTCGTTATTCGCGAACATGACGGAGATGAGAATGGTTTTGTCAGTGATGGCGTTACGGACATCCTCCGGGTTCACCATGCCGAACTTGTCGACTGGGAGGTAGGTCACCTTCACGCCGCGTTTGGTTTCGAGCGTCTTCGCGGTATCTAATACCGCGCGATGCTCGGTCGAGGAGGTGATAATGTGGTCGCCCTTCTCATGGTACATCTCCACTACGCCTTTGAGGGCCAGGTTGTTGGATTCGGTGGCGCCGCTCGTGAAGACGATTTCTTTGGCATCCGCATGGATCAACTTGGCGATCTGTTTGCGCGCGGTTTCCACCCCCTCTTCAGCTTCCCATCCGAACGCGTGGTTTCGGCTGGCTGCGTTCCCGAACTTTTCCGTGAAATAGGGGAGCATTGATTCCAGCACCCGAGGGTCCATCGGGGTGGTCGCATGATTATCCAGGTAGATCGGGAACTTCATCGCTCGACTCCTTGTTGTTCCGCCGCGACGGATTGAATGGTGATGAGGGGGGTGCCCCCCAGCATATCTT